>JBEKNX010000054.1:0-17053 GCA_049522375.1 Acidimicrobiales bacterium
GTCCCGACGACGAATATCAACCCGATGACCAGTACGTAAAAGGGAAAGGCGATCAACACATCGACGGCGCGCATCACGATGGTGTCGAGCCAGCCGCCGCGATAGCCCGCCAGCGTCCCGACAACCGTGCCGAAACAAAACGGGAAAATGACCGCCAGGACGCCTACCCGGAGGTCAGTCCGGGCCGCCCAGATCAGCCTCGATAGTTCGTCCCGCCCGAGCTCGTCGGTACCGAGCAGGTGTTTTGACGAAAAGCCGCTCAATATGTTGTAGAGGTCCTGGTGGTCCGGCTGGTACGGGCTTATGAGCGGTGCGAGCACCGCCACCAGCACCAGGCCGAGAGTGATGGCGCCGCCGACTATTAGCGTCGGGCTGTGCCGTGCCCGGTAGGCCAGGACCGAGCGCGGGCGCTTGCGGGCCACCACCACAAGCGCGCCGTCCGGTGCCGGTGGCGGGCCGTCCGGGCTGAGGAGGGTGGTCATCGCAACCTGATCCTCGGGTCGAGACGGGCGGCGAGGAGGTCGGTGGCCAGGTTGACGAGCACGACACCGGCGCCGAGCACCAGCGTGGTGGCCTGGACGACCGGGAAGTCCCGGTTCAATATCGAGCTCAACAGCAGCGACCCCAAGCCGTTGAGGTTGAAGACCTGCTCCACGATGACGGTGGAACCGATGAGATAGGCGATGTTGAGGCCGAGCAGGGTGACCGTCGGCACCAGCGCGTTGCGAGCCACATGGCCGAACAGGACCCGGAGCTCGCCCAGGCCTTTGGCCCGGGCCACGGCGATGAACTCGGCGTCCATGACCTCGAGCATCCCTACTCTCAGGCTGCGTACCAGGATCGGCGCCATGGCGAACGAGGCGGTCAGCGCAGGTAGCACTAGAGCCTTGAGGCGGCCACCGAACCCGCTGCCCGCACCACCGACGGGGAGCAGGTGGAGATGTACGGCGAAGACCTCGATGAGCACGATCCCGAACCAGAAGGCGGGAAGCGCCAGCCCGACGACCGAAAGGGCGCGCACGACATGGTCAGCGGCGCCGTTCTGGCGCGACGCGGCCAGCGCCGAGAGGGGGACGGTGAAGATAACGGCGAAGACGGTGGCTACCGCCACCAACGCGGCCGTCTGGCCGATGCGGCCACCGATCAGCGCGGCCGCAGGCACGCTGTAGATGTAGGACTGGCCGAGGTTGCCGCGTACCAATTGGGACAAGAAATGGCCGAGCTGCACCGGCAAGGAGCTGTTGAGGCCCCATTGCCGGCGTAGCGCGGCGACTGCGGACGGCGTGGCATGGATCCCGAGCACGGCTCGGGCCGGGTCCCCGGGTTCCAGGTGCATCAAGAGGAACGTGGCGAGCGTGACCCCGAAGACCACCAGCACCGCAGCCGCCACGCGCCGGGCGGCATAACGCAGCATCAGATCAGGTTAGCCAGACGTCCTCGAGGCGGTAAGCGCCACCGGGGTTGACGGCGAACCCGTTGACGTGGTCGGACACGGCGTAGATATAGGGGGGGTAGTCGAGGGCCACGAACGGGGCGTCCTCGGCCACGATCTCCTGGATCTGCGCGTACAGGGCAGCCCGTTTGGTGTTGTCGTACTCGGCTTCAGCCTCGTGCACCAGGGCGATGGCCTTGGGGCTGTCATAGTTGGACCAGTAGGACTCGGACCCGCCGTTCTTGACGTCGACTTCGAACGAAGCCATCTCGTCCGGGTCGCTGATGTCGTTGATGGCGTAGTCGATGAACATGTCGTAGTCGTACTTCTGGAACGTCGACTCGAAGGCAGAGTGGTCAAGGGGGGTGATCTCGACGTCTATACCGATCGACTGCAATTGTGCCTTGATGATCTCAGCAAAGGTTACCCATTTCTGGACGCCGCCGTCGATGAGCAGCTTGGTCGAGAAACCTTTGGGGAACTTTGACTGCGCCAGCTCGGCTTTTGCCTGAGCGAGGCTGTACGCGAGGACCGGCGTGCTGGCCGAGTAGTACTGGAGGCTGGGAGGGAAAAACGAGCCCCCCGGCTTGGCCGTGCCGAAGCTTGCCGCGTGCACGAGGGCGGGGCGGTCGATGGCGTAGGTGATCGCCCGGCGCACATGGCGGTCGGCGAACTGGGGCAGCCTCTCGTTCATGACCAGCAAGTCGACCTGCCAGGCGGGGAAGAGGTCCACGCTGAGGCTGCCGCTCGCTTTGAGGGAGGAAACGTTGGCCGGCGGCACCGTGTCGATGATGTCTACCTGGCCACCCTGGACCTGCAGCACCCGCTGGTTGTCGTTGTCGACATAGAGGAACTCGACGGCGTCCAGGTAGGGCTTGCCGGCCTGCCAGTAGTCAGGGTTGGCCTTCAAAGTGAGCGAGTTGGCATCCGGTGTGAACCCGTCCAGGGTGAACGGCCCGGTCCCGATCGGGGCATTGAAGAAGTCTTTCTCGCTCTGACCGCCAAAGTCGGCCGGGAGCACGGCGTTGGCGAAAACAGAGAGGTCGGAAAGGAACGGCGCCCAGGGCTGGGACAGCTGGAACACGACGCTGTCGGTGCCCTTGGCCTCGACGTCGGTAATGGCGTAGTCGAGGAAAGAGAGCGGGCCAGCGGCATCTTTGCGCGTCCGGTTTATGGAAAAGACGACGTCGTCGGCGACCAGCGGCTTGCCATTGGAAAACTTGACACCGGGCCGGAGCGCGAACGTGAACGTCCGGTGGTCGGTGCTCAACTCATAGCCGGTGGCCAGCCAGGGGACCAGCTGACCGGCAGGGTTGGTCACGTACAGCGGCTCGAGGATCTTGTCGAGCGTGTAGATGTCGCCGGCGATGATGGTGTTGGCCGGGTCGAGGGTCGTGGGGCCGATGCTGCGCGCGAAGCGCAAGGTGCCGCCTCGCTTGGCGGCGTTGGACGAGCGGGCCGCGCTCAGGCGGCCGCGGGGGCGGGCAGAAGCGCTGCTCGCTGCCAGCGGGCCCAAGAGCACCACGGCAGAGCCGGCAACGCCGTACTTCAACAGGTCACGACGGGTTACCAAACGTTGGCCTGGGGTCGGCAATACTGCTCCCTTCCTAGTCGGGGCCGTGACCGCAGCTATGGTTGGGCCATGGCCCGCACCACCCGATGCCGGCCGGCCCTAGCTGCGCTCGTTCGGCCAGCTGCGATCATTTATACTATCTGCGATCGTTTATACTATATCGATGGATATGGTGGGGACACCTTACCTGGTGCCAGGGATAGTCGGTCAGCGCGGCGAGCTGGACCGGGCCCCCGGACTCGAGGTCGAAGAGGCTCACGCCGATCGCTCCGTCGCGCCGCGCAATGTCTACGAAGCGCCAGACTTCACGGCCGGACGGCAGCCTCGCCGGTCCGCCCTCGCTCGCCATGTTGTAGTCCTGTCCGATCGGCACGACGGGCCGCAGCGGGCGCAGCGCCTCGATGGCCACCGCGACCGCAGCGCCCGGCTCGGTGCAGGACCAGTAGACCATTGGCGCGAAGGCGTCGACGAAGCGCGCCTCCGCGGCGTAGGGATAGGTGCCAAGGCTGAGGCTCGTCGGCCTTGGCACCGTAGCGATGACGGGCCTCGACCCGGCGTCCTTGCGTACGAGCGAGAGGTAGTAGGCGACGCGGCGGGCCGTGAGGTAGGTGCCCTCCGGCGCCTCCTCGATGTCGGGGCTGAAGGCGTCCACGCCATAATGGAAGGCGTCCGCGGCCCTGGCCGCATCACCGGCCGGGTCAGAGAGGGTCGGGAAATCCCAGGCGATTAGGGCGATGCCGTAGCGGTGGGCGAGCGGAACCAGCTTCTTGAGCAACGGACCGCCGTAGAAGCCGTTAGTGCTGCTCCCTGTTCGCACGTAGAGCGCGTCCAGCCTGGCGCGCCGGGCGGCCTCTACCAGGCTCGCCGCGTTCAGTGGGTCGCCGGGGAACGCGGTGGTCCAGATGCCCTTCCCATCAAGTGCTGAGAGCGAGACGTGGCGCGGCCCGGGCGAGGCGACGACCGGGATCGAGGACTCGGCAACGGCCGGGGGAGGAAGCCGCGCCGGAGGCGGGCCGATGGGCAGCTTGGTGCACGGCGGCGGGTCCACAGCTGGAGCGGGGAGCGGGTAGGGCGTAGGGGGACGGCTTCGCGCCTCCGTTCGAAATCCTGATGCCGTCCCGCTCGGAGCAGCCCGGCCTTGGGAGGTCGCGCCGGGGAGGCCGAGGAGGAGGGCCCCGAGCCCAACGAGCATTACGGTTCGTTGAGAGCCTGCCACCGAGCGCCGTTCGGCACGCCTGATGGCGACGCGTTCGGAGAGCCCGCCCACGAAACCCATTCTGGCTCGACGGGGGCGGTCGCGTCCGTCGAGCAGTCCTCGTCAGGAGCGTGCGAGACGGTAGTCGGCAGAGAGATCGGCGCGGCGCAGCGCGATCTGCTGGCTTCTGGGACGGATGTTGGACAAACCCCTTTCAGCTGACCGGTCAGGCAGGTAACCTGTGAGTGGGCCCTCGAGGGTAAGCCCGCACCGAAGAGCCGGGGTTGAGGGTGAAAACCGGCCACGCTGGTAGGTCTTTAGACCACAGGTGTCGTTCCCTCCCTGGGACGCTCCCGAGGGCCCAGCCACATGCGGTACCCTTCACGCCATCAGGACTCCTCCGGGGGCGACCCGGCGCAGCGTCGTGCCGGCGCCCTGGGGGTCATTGCTGTTGTTGGTCATGGACCTTCCTTCTTCTCTGGCGGTCCGTCCGCCTTTTCTTTGGTGGGCTTCCCACCGCCTTTGGCCTCTTTGAGGAGCTGGTGAGCGCGCTGGCGACTGACCCCGAAGCGCCGCGCCACCTTGCTCACGGGCTGGCCTGCCGACGCGTCGGCGACGGCACCGGCCCTAAGAGCTGACAGCCGGCTCACCATTTCCTGGTAGCTGGTCATGGCTGACGTGGCGAACTTGTAGCGGCGCTCGGGGTCGGGCACGGTCTCGAGCCAAGCCAGGAAGGCTTGGTTGTCCGGGGTGGCCGGCGGCTCCTCCTCGGGTTGCTCAGTCATTGTCAAGGGGGACTTTACACCTTCGGCGACGGGCTGTCAAGGCCCCCTTGTCAAAGGAGGTTGCTTGATGCCGCCGCTACGCCCGTTCCTCTGTAGTCCGGTCAAGAAGAAGGTGGGCGTTTTTTCTTGACAGGATCCGCACAGGATCTACGTGAAGGGCGCAAACTCGCGATTTTGGCAGCACGGGCGTCCGCGCTGAGAACGAAAAGCCACGTCACTCGTCTCGGGACCTTGGGCCCTACACGGGCGTTCGACCACCTCATAATCTAGCTTCGAGCGAGAACCTGTGCCCTTCCAGCTCAAGGAGGTTGAGGTGATCAACACCGGCGACACGGCGTTTGTCCTTATGAGTGCTGCCCTCGTGATGGTGATGACCCCCGGCCTCGCGTTCTTCTACGGCGGCCTGGTGCGGCGCAAGAACTTCCTCGCCATCATGATGCAAAGCTTCATCTCGATGGGAGTCGTGACCGTTATCTGGGTGGCCGTCGGCTACTCACTTGCCTTTTCGGGCAACGTCGGAGGGGTGATCGGCAACTTCTCCTGGATCTTCTTGAGAAGCGTCGGAGCGAAACCTGGCCCGTGGGCCCCGCACATCCCAGCGCTTGCACACTTCATTTTCCAAGAGATGTTTGCCATCATCACCCCAGCGCTCATCACCGGAGCATTCGCCGACCGGGTCCACTTTAAGAGCTATCTCAAGTTCCTGGTGGCGTGGAGCCTCCTCGTCTACGTGCCGATCGTGCACTGGATCTGGGGCGGAGGCTTTCTAGCCAAGTGGGGCGTGCTCGATTTTGCGGGCGGCATGGTGGTGCACACGAGCGCCGGGTTTGCGGCACTTGCCTCGGTTTGGGTCGTGGGCGCTCGGAAGTTCGCACCCGGGGAGCGTGTGCTACCTCACAATGTCGCGTTCGTCGGCCTCGGTACGGGACTGCTTTGGTTCGGATGGTTCGGCTTCAATGGTGGGTCAGCGCTTGCCGCAAACGGGATAGCGGCACAAGCCTTTGTCAATACAGACATTGCGGCCTCGGTCGCAATGTGCGCATGGACGGCCCTCAGCTGGTGGAGGTCGAGCAAGCCGAGCGTCGTTGGCGCATTCACAGGAGCCGTGGCGGGGCTGGCGTGCATCACGCCGTGCGCAGGCTATGTGCCGACATGGGCGGCCTTCGTGATCGGCCTCCTGGCCGGCGGTGTTTGCTACTTGGCGGTTGAGTTCCGGAACCGCATGAAGTGGGACGATGCGCTCGATGTCTGGGCAGTGCACGGGGTCGGCGGGCTTCTCGGCAGTATCCTGCTAGGAGTATTCGCGTACGTTGCAGTCAACGCCGCGGGTCATAATGGGCTCGTCGCCGGCGATGCTGCCTTCTTCGGCAAGCAGGTCGCGGCGGCACTTCTAGTGGCCGTCTACGCTTTCGGCATCACCTGGCTCATCCTGAAGGTTCTGGACCGCTTCGAGCCGATCCGGGTGCCCGACGAGGTCGAGCGAGAGGGCTTGGACACCGAGATGGAGGAGATGCAGGCGTACGACCTGACGTGACCGAGGTGGCGTCGGCGGTCCTTCGGCGCCAGTCCACAAGGCAGGCGGCGTATATCGGCGAGATCGGCGTGGAGGTGAAACCGGAGCAGGCCGCCGGTTCCTCGGCGTGATGGTCGAGGTCCGTCAACTGACCAACAGCTGAGCGGACGGTGGTCGGCCCTTCGGCGCCGGCGCGGCGTCGGCCTTAGCACCTGGCGGGTTGATGTCACGGCCGGCCAGGGAGCGCTCGATGTCGACGGCCAGGTGGCGCGCCTGCACCCGGATCTCGGGTACGGCCGTGCTTTCCAGTAGGAGGCCTTGGCGCAGCGGACCGACCGCCCACAGCCAATCGGAGGGTCGTCCACTGACGTCGAGGGCCCGACCCCTGTCGTCGGCCGCCACAAACGCACCTGGCTGCCCTTGAGGTCGCGGCAGAGTGCCGACAATTCCTCGTGGCCCTGGGGTTGTGCCCGGTGGGCCCGGGGGAGGAGGCCGTGGCGGGAGATGGCGTGTACGGGGCCGCGGTGCCCGGGCTCACGCAGGGCCAGTAGGACGTCGACGGCGGTGAGGCCCGAGCCCAGAAGCGTCACCGTGGCGCTCGCAGCGATGCCTGACCGCGAGCCCGGCGCCCAGGGGTCGACGATGCATCGGGGGTGCCGTGTACTGGCGGCCAGAGACGCCGGGAACTGGCGCATCATTACCCCGGTGGCGAGCACCACGGCCCGGGCGGCGATGGTGTGGCCGTTGTCGAGGGCAACCTGGGGGCCGTGCGGACGGAGCTCCAGGTCGACGGCGCCGGCGTGAACGGCTTCGAGGGTGGCGGAGGATGAGCGGTGGCGGCGGGCAGGCCCTGGACGGCGAGCCAGCGCACAAAATGCTCAGGGTCGTCCTCGAAGGCGCTCATGTAGCGCGCCGGGACATTGAGCAGGTGGCACTCCGAGCCGGTGCTGTAAGCGATGCCCTCGCCCATCCTGCCCGAGCGTTCGATAAGCGCGATGTGATAGGGCGAACTCGCCTCGCGGAGGATGTGAGCGGCGACAAGGGTGCCGCTGGCGCCGCCGCCGATGATGGCGACGTCGGCCGTGCTCGTTCCCATGCAACCATCCTATCCCGAGTATTTCCATAGTTACGATAGAACGACTGTCTAGGATAGGTCCGCCACTTTGCCAGCGCGTCGGTAGAGTGGCACCTGGCCTCTCTGTGGCTTTGCGTTCCGATGCTCCTCATGTCATGCTCCCTGGGCCGGATGACTGGCTCCGGTCGGTGACCACGACCCCCGGAGCGGCCCCGTTGCGGGTGGCGGTTCTGGCCCCGATCTCCTGGCGTACTCCTCCCCGGCACTACGGGCCGTGGGAGCAGTTCGCGTCCTTGCTCACCGAGGGCCTTGTCGAGCGGGGCCTGGACGTCACGCTCTTCGCCACCGGCGACTCAGTGACGGCTGCCCGTCTCGCATCGGTAGTCCCACACGGGTACTCGGAGGGTAACGACGCCGAACCTAAAGTCTCCGAGTGCCTGCACATCGCCGAGGTGTTCGAGCGCGCCGGCGAGTTCGACCTCATCCACAACAGCTTCGACTTCTTGCCACTGACCTATTCCGGGCTGGTGACCACCCCGGTGCTCACCACCATCCACGGGTTCTCGTCGTCGCGCATCCTTCCTGTCTTCAAGAAATACAACGCCCGTACCGGCTATGTCGCCATCAGCGACGCTGACCGCCATCCCGAGCTCGACTACCTGGCCACCATCCACCACGGGATCGACACCGTTTCCTTCAGCTTCCAAGCTTGCGCTGGGGACTACCTGCTGTTTTTCGGCCGTATCCATCCTGACAAGGGGGCGGTGGAGGCCATCGACGTCGCCGCCCGCGCCGGGCTTCCGCTCGTCATGGCCGGCATCATCCAGGACCAGGCGTACTTCGACGCTTGTATCTCGCCGCGTCTCGATGACAGGCGCGTCCGCTACATCGGGCCCGTGGGCCCGGAGCACCGCAACAGCCTCCTCGGCGGGGCGTACGCCCTCCTCCATCTGGTCAACTTCGAGGAGCCCTTCGGCTTCAGCGTCGTCGAGGCCATGGCCTGCGGGACCCCGGTCGTCGCCTCGCGTCGGGGGTCGATGCCGGAGCTGATCGACGACGCTCGTACCGGTTTCCTGGTCGACGATGTTGACGAGGCCGTACTCGCCGTGCGCCGGACCGCCACGATCGACCGTCGTGCCGTCCGCCAGGAGGCGGTGGCGCGTTTCGGCCGCGACCGGATGGTTGATGCGTACCTCGAAGTTTACGGGCGGGTGGTCACCGCTGGGCACTGACCCGAGCTCCAGGCTGCCAACGGTGCCCACCCCTCGGGTACCGGCGCACGGCTTGACCAATCAATCGCCAGCTCAAAGTTTGTAGAGCAGGCTCCCAGTCAGCGGGTCCTGGCCGTAATTGACGCACAGTTCGGCGAGGACGTCTTCATGGCTGAACCCGATGTTGAGGACGGTGTCGTTACCGGCGTAGTAGATGACCAGGGTCCCGTCTGCTCGACGGAGCATCCCACAGGAAAACACCACATGCGGGACGTGCACGTATGCATCCTCGGGAGTGCGGCAATCGGCGAGGGACGGGAAGAGAACCGGGATGCTCGACATGCGCACCCGGCGGGGATCGCTGAGGTCGTGGAGGGCGACGCCCAAGACATACGGGTTGCCGTCCATCGTGGACCGGACACCGTGGAACAGGTTGAGCCAGCCGTGGGGGGTCCGGACTGGGGGCGCGCCTGGGCCGAGCTTGTCGGAGAACGCGCTCGGCCCGGCGCCGGTCCGCATGATCGGCTCATCGTCGACCTTCCAGGGCCCAGTACGAAAATCGTCGGTCTCGCCGACGCGGATCTGCGTGTAGTCACCGCCGACGTCGCCTTGGCGGTCATCGTTGGGGCGGAACAGCCCGATGCAGAGTCCGTCGAAGCGCTCAGGGAAGATGACCACATTGCGCATGTCGCGGTCCAGCATGGGCCCCTGGCGGGAGAAGCTGCGCAGGTCGTCGGTGGTCGCCAAAGCGACCCTCACTCGGTTGCTCACGCGGGCGTGGTAGGCGCTGTAGGTGACAGCGATCGTCCCGTCGATGGGGTTGAGCCGAGCGTCTTCGACGCCACCTGACTCCATGTCGACGATGTCGACGGCGCTGACTGCCAGTCCGAAAGAGTCCTCCAGTGTGGCTGGGACCAGCGCCGGCCGGGGGTCGACCCGCCACTGGGTAACACCGTCACGGCTTCGGGCAACACCGAGGATGCTCATCCCGCAGCGCAGATGCGACCGGAACAGCAGCGCAGTCTCACCGCCCACTATCGCGGCACCGGCGTTGTGGACGGTGACGACCCGCAGGCCAGGGTCAGACCACACCCGGTTCACGTCGGCGGGGGTCAGGACCGGGTTGGCGGCGTAGCGCAGCACTGGGCTCGTGAGCGACACGGCCCCCTGGACGCCCTCTACGTCGATGGTCCGCTCCACGTTTGCCTCCATACTCTCGGGCCGGCCTCGGTGCAAATCGCCGTCACGGCGACCATAACGCCCTTCCGGGCCGGGCGTGAGCGGCGCCGGGGACGGACTGCTTTTGGTCTCGCCGTCGTCGCCACCATGGCCCAGGCCCGCGCCCTGCGGCGCCTGGGTCAGGCCGCGTCGTTACGCCCAGCGGCGAGCGCGTCGAGGAGATGGGGCACCGACGCCACCGCCGCGCCGACACACCGGTCGGCGGCGCCGTACGTGAGGTAAACCTCGTCGCCCACAAGATGGGCGCCCTGGACGAAAATCACCCGGTCGACGTCACCGCTGCGCTCCCAGTCGAGCTCCGGTTCCAGGACCGGCTCCGGCAGCCGGCTCACCACCCGGCCCGTCAGCTCGTCGAGCAGCGCCACGTTCATGGTGTAGGAACCGTCGGCCCGCCGCTCGTGGAAGAACAACAAGAGCCCCGCTGGGGTGCGCACCGGCGGCGCTCCCGCCCCGATACCGAGCGCGCCCGGCGACGGTCTCAGCAGAGTGTGGCGCTCCAGATCCGCCATGTGAGCGTCCCAATAGTCTTCGGGCGCGTCCCACAAATGGTCCAGGTCGTCAAACACGGCCAGCTGCATGTCGGGATGGATCCGGTGGATCAGTGCCACCCTCCCGTCAGCGAGGGTGAACACGACCGCGTCCTTGTTTGCCACCCCGGCGGGCCCGAGAAGGCGCCCGCTCCGCTCGTTCAGTTCGAACCGGTCGGTTTCCCAGCGCAACTGGTGGGCGCCGATGCGCCACGGGCCGGCGCCTGGCGGAGGTAGGTGCGTGTACGTCATGACCAGACGGGGCGTGCCCCGGTGGTCGACCCACTGCACCCGCGGGTCCTCAAAGCAGTACGCACCGCCGAGCCCGGCCGGCGCGAGGACGTAGCCGTACTCATAGGAGTGCCCGTCGGCCGAGGTGAACACAATGATGTCGGAGACGTAGTCGATGAAGCGTGGGCCGTTGCTGCCGCCGGCTCGGTAGCCGTCTCGCACCGCTCGGGCAAACAAATGGTAGGCGCCGGCGTGGTACACCAGCCCGGCGTTGAACAGCGGCCCGTAGCCGGCCACCGCGCCCGCGCCGACGATAGGCTGGTCCCGCAGGCGGCGGATAGTGAGGGAGGGGCGTGTCGTGACGATGCCTTCGCGCACGGCGCCTCCTACAGGAAGATGGACGACGACACCTGTGATGTCGGCACTATGAGAGCACATCTGAACCGCATTTGGGGTGGATGGTGCTCGGGCACAACACGACCGACGCCGTGCTCGTGGCGGCCGGCCACGGCGAGCAACGAGGCCCGCCGTCACAAAGGCCCCAGTACCCCGGCGGGCTCACCGGTCGCGAGGTCGAGGTGCGCCATCCCGCGGGATGACGGTGCCAATCAGCCCGAGCATCTTGGCCAACCGGTTGCCATCCTCGGCGACTTCCTCTGGCTCGGCATCGCCGCTCGACTAGCGGCTCTGACATTTGAGTCGCAAACAGAGAGGGGCGCGCTGACGCGTCAGCAGCTCCCCTTGTCATCTATGACGTCAGTAGAAGGTTTCGGTAAGAAGGGGGGAGAGCGTTGGGACCTCGTGCTAAGCGCATAGCCGCATCAGTGGGCATCGTCGCCGACCCGGCCACCAGGGGCTATTGGCTGGCTACGGCGACGGGGGCGGTGCTGGGCTACGACGGCGCTCCGAACTACGGCGAGGCCCGCTTGGGCGTGCCCGTGGTGGCCATGGCGGCCACCCCCGACACCTCCTTCGGTGCTCACCACGGCCGGGTTCAGCGTTGCTTACGGGGGGACCGTCCCGTCCGCCCCCTGACCGGGGTGAGGCCGCGACCCCACCGGGCAATTCGCTTCCATGGTCGACGACGTGGTCAAATGCCGCTTAGAGTATTGCTCTTAGGTTTCGGCCGAGACCTCGTCGTAGATGTCAAAGGTTCGCTCCTCTAACAAAGGGACGACCGTACCCTGGACATATTGCTCGAAGTGAGGGCTGGCCCGGTGCGCCTCGAAAGCCTTGTCGTCATCGTACTGCTCGTAGAGCAGGAAGCGTTCGCCATCAGATCGGGACCTGTAGGCTACGAATTCCCGGCAGCCCGGCTCCTTCCTCGTAGCTGCGACATGTTTGGCCAGAGTCGCGGCGACTTCCCCGCCCTTGTCGTGCATTGTCTTGTACTGAGCTATAACAGTTAGCATCTTTCGCCTCTCATGCATTTAGACCGTTTCGTCGGGCTAGTGGAACGACTGGCCGGTATTAGCCTATCAGCGCGGATAGGCGGTTCGTCGTGCTCATACAGACGGTCGCTGGCCAAAGTGTCTTATTGATGACCGTAGCCAGATCCGGGCCACCGCGCTGGGGACAGGCGTGTACAGCAGAGTGGCACCGCGGGCCGCGGTGCGGCCCGCTGGGGCGCTTTAGTGGGTGGCGAGGCCCAGGGCGGCCACTGTGCGGGTGCTGGCCTCCGACACTTCTGGCAGGAGCCGCACCAGCTCGGCCGCGGTTAGCCGGGGGGCGTCGGGTACGGCCGCCATCTCACCGTCGGGGATGGCCAGTTGGAGCGCCTCTACCGGGTTGTTGCCGCCGACGTGTGAATGGCGCCAGACGCTCAGCCAGTCGGCCTGCTTCAACGCTGCGAGCAGCGGGCTCGGGACGTCGGCGATCGAACGATGGTGGTCCTTGACCACAAAGACGATCCGCTCCGGCACCGACCAGTAGGCACAGACCTGAGCTCCGAGCTCGGTATGGTCGGTCCCGCATACCTCCCTCTCCGCCTCTATTAGCTCAGCTGGCGTGGTCGACCCCAGGGCTTCAACGGCCTGGACGGACCACGGAGCCTGGGCGATCATGATGAAGTGCCCGATGTCGTGCAGGAGACCGGCCAGGTAGCCCTGCTCAGCACTGACGCCGTTGACCGGGTGACGCCTGATGATGGCCCGGCATGCCGTAGCCACTTCGACGGCGTGCCGCCAGAGGTCCTTCTCCGCGGGGGTTCGGGGAACGAACACACGCGTCATTGCCACGGTCGTCACCAGGTCGGCAACGTGCGCTGCCCCGAGGCGAGCAACAGCTCGCTCCAAAGTCTCGATCCGCGAGGCCGGCGAGGACATTGCCGAGTTAGCGATATGCATTACACGTAGTGCAAACCCGGGGTCCTCTTGTGCGACCGCCAGCACCTCCTCAAAAAGCTCCTCCGACTGGGGCGACAGGCTCATAAGCCTGAGTACCACGGCAGGGAGGACCGGGAGCTCTCCCAGTCGTAACTTTATGGGCGGTCTGTCCAGTACTTGAGCTAGGCTCATACTCTTAGATCGACAACGCTGTACCCAACCTGAGGACGGCGCCTGGGTAAACGCACGCCGGACCGAACGGGCTAGCGTCCGTTCGCCTAAGACCTGGGGCACTTCCGTCACGGATAAAGCTTTTTGGGTTTTCGTCAGCATCGAGTGACAAATAGCGTCACGCCGAGCTGACAAAAAATGGAAAAGGAACCACTGCGCTCTCTTGCGCGCGCCCGGCGCGCCCCCCCGCAGCCTCTCAGCGCAGGTAGTCCCAGGGCGCAACCGGACGGAGGTGCCGCCTGTCAGACTGCGACTACCCTCGTTGGAGATCAATACGACTTCGCCGGGAGTGTCGGCCGAGGACAACCTGGTCTTTGGGGCCTTGGCGAGGCGCCGGCGGGCGGGTGGCCGGAGCCAGGGCGATGGCCACCGCCAGGAGGACCGCCACGACCGTGAGGGCGCGTAACACGGTGAACTGGTTGCCCAGGAAACCGACGAGGGGTGGTCCACCCAGGAACGCGCAGTAGCCGATGGTGGCGATGACGCTCACACGCCCGGCGGCCAGCTCAGGTTGGTCTGCTCCCGCGCTCATGCCCATGGGGAAGCCCACGGAGGTGCCGGCTCCCCACAGTAGGGCGCCGACGAAGGCGAACGGTACCCCGGGCCCGAAGACGAAGAGCATGACACCGGCGACGGCCGTCATGGCCAGGCACCGTGCCACCGGCACTCGTCCGTAACGGTCCAGCAGTGCCGGGCAGAACCAGCGTCCAGTGGTCATGGCGGCAAGGAAAGTGGCGAAGACTAGCGTGCCGACCGGAGCCGGGACGTGATAGCCGTCTATGGCGGCGATGGTGGTCCAGTCGTTCGCCGTGCCCTCGGCGAAAGCGAAGGCGAGCACGAATGCGCCCACGGCGAGGGTGCGCGGCTCCAGCCAGGCCCACAGGGCGCTGCGGCGGTCGCCGTCGTCGGCCGGGTTCGGCGCCGCGGCTTCCGCACCGGACGGTTCCGTTTCAATGCCAGCGAGGAAGTCCCTGGTAGCGCGGGGTACGACGATGACGACCAGCACCGCAATAGCGGCCAGGTGGGCGGTTACGGGCAGGTGGACGGCCACGGCTATGGCCCCCACCAGGGCGCCGGCCACGGTGCCCATGCTCCATCCGGCGTGGAACCGGGGCATGACCGAACGGCCCATCCGTCGCTCGACGGCCGCTCCGTGCACGTTCATGGCTACGTCCCACGCCCCGTTGCAGAAGCCGAAGACGAAGAGGCCGACGACCAACATCGGCAGCCCGACCAGGTACCCGGCTGCGACGGTGGTTAGTCCCCCTGCCAGTAGTACCGAGGTAACGGCGACGGTGAGGCGCGGGCTGAGGCGGGCGATGACCGGTCCCGCCAATGGCATCGAGACGACCGACCCGGCGGCGATGGCAAAGAGGACCAGCCCGAGGCTCGAGGGCCGGAGGTGGAAGTTCTGCCGTACCTGAGGGATACGGGACGCCCAGTTGGCGAAGGCGAAGCCCGAGCCGGCAAAGACCGTGTACGTCGCCCTTACCGCCCGTCGCAACCGTTCGTCGACCAAGGGAGACGTTGCCGTCCCCGGCTCTTTGTAGCTAACCAATTCGGTTCCTATCGGGACAGGCTGTCTGGCGAGCCTATCCCGCCCGAGGTGCCCTCCGCCTTGTGCTTGTTTAGGCGGCTCTACCGACGCGTACGCCGTTCACGATCTGGGTGATCGTGGTGCGGTTGTTGTCATAGCAAGAAGTCGAGCAGCCGGTGACGACGAGCCAGAGCTGGCCGTCTTTCTCGTAGGCCAGTTCGTCGAAGCTGGTACTGCCGGCTCGTGAGACGACCACGAGCGCGGCAGTCGAACCGCTTAGACCGCCCTGGTGCACCGAGCGGTGGGCCACGAGCGTCTTGACGGCGGCGCCGGAATAGCCAGGCTCGGCCTGGAGCAAATATTGGGGTACCAGCTCGTAAGTCTGTGGCGGCGGCAGCATGACAGTAGGGTCCTCTACGGTCACGAAGAGCCATGGGGCAGCGGAGGCCTCCAGCACTATGTCGCTCGGCGTCCGGGCCGGGGAGGCCACCAGGGCGAACAACAGCTCGGGGGGCACGATGAAGCCGGATATGAACAACTCCGTCTCGTTTTGGACCACCCAGTCCTTTGGGACATCGAAGGAGATCTGGGCCGCCGCACTGCCCTCGTGCACATCTTTTACGGCGGCTCCCGTATGGGCGAGGGCGGCAATGACGGCAATGGCTATGAGACGTTTCATTGGGCCAGGGTTCATGTCCAAAAACGTAAGGAAGAGGCATCTCCGAAACCTTTCCGCCCTCGTCGGAGGCCTTGTCACGGGCATCGCAGCTGCCGTCCTCGTGGTCACCGACAGCTCACCGGCCGAGCTCCGAGCCCGGCGTTCATTTCCTTTGCGCCTGGGACCTTTGCCCGGCGCGGCAGGTCGTTGGGAGGTCGAGCCAACGCCTCGACCATTGAAAGTGTCCCCTGTTCCCTGCGCCCGTGCCTGGTCGGCGTGAGATAATGCGCCGTGGCCGCCGGTGCGGTTGGTGACGCCCAAGGGGTAGCGAGCGATCTCAGACCGTAGACATCAGGCCGCGGCGGGCACCTGAAGGGCGCGAGCCACGGGCGGTCTGAGCTCGCTCGCGGAGGGCCGGCCGCGATGGTAACGAGCCGGTGCTCGCTCGCGGAGGGCCGGCCGCGATGGTAACGAGCCGGTGCCGGGCCGGCGGAGCCGGCCCTGTGCACCCAAGCCAGTGCCCGCCCGGCAAAAAAGGGTGGTCCCCAATAACGTCCTGTTGACAACCAAACCGTGCACCGACCGGGCCAACGGTCGGAGAGGAGGACGCAATGGGGACCATAGACAGCCTACTGGCGGGCCACGTGAGCTTTCGGTGTACATCGGTGGACCGCATCGGCATCCGGGGGTACGTGCCCGGCCTCCAGTACGAGGGCGGTGTGGTGAAGTTCCTGCTCAAGCGGGGCTTCCCCATACCGTCGCCGGCTGCGCTCAACCGCAACCACGAACGCCTGGTGTCCGAGCTCGACGCCCTGGTGAGCTCGGCGGCGGTGCCGCTGGTGCGCTTCAAGGGGGGCGACTGCAAAGAGGACATCGCCCGCCCCTACCAGGACGAGGCCATCACCGCCGGGCACTACGGCTTGGTCCTGGTCGGCAAGGCCCAGGAGCGCACCAGCTCGTGGCGGGGCTTCGTCGACCCCTCGCATACCAGCCACCGTCCGGGCCACCCCCACATCTCCTGGGCCCGGCAGTCCTCAGTCCCGGACCACTGGTATTTCTATTTCGCCGACGAGCACTGGGGCCCCGCCTTCTTGAAGATGTGCAGCTATGCCCCCTATGGGCTTTGGTGCTGTGCCAACGGCCATGAATGGGCCAAGGCGCAACTGGCCAGGGCCGGGGTTGGTTTCAGGTCTCTTGACAACGGCCTGTGCACGGTCGAGGACCCCGGCATGGCCCATCGCATATGCGCCCGCCTCGGCTCGGGCCACCTGCGGGGCCTGCTCAGCCGCATGCTGGCGGTGGTGCCGAGCCCGCTCACCAACAACGACCGCAAGGCCGGCTTCATCGGCGCCCACTTGGACCTCGGCCGGCCCGAGCGGGTCAGCCTGGTCGTGGACCGGACGGTGGTCAACCGCGGCAAGCGCAAGACCCCGGGGCGCTTTGCCACCGAGGTCATCACCGCCGACGTCGCCCCCCAGCTCCAGGTCCACTACAAAAGCTCCAAAGCCAAGGCCTACCTGAA
>JBEKNX010000055.1:0-15839 GCA_049522375.1 Acidimicrobiales bacterium
ACCACGACTTCGTCTCGGGAGCCGAGCCCGTCCACGACCACAACGACGAGCCGGACCACGACATCGGCGCACCCGACGACGACCACCCGGCCACCGGCGACCACGACCTCGACGGCGCCTACCCTGGCTCCCGCGCTGGGCCCGACGGAGACCTCCAGCACCACGACGACCAATGTCCCGCCTCCACCACCGACGACTCGTGCCATGCCACCGGCCTTGGTGGCTGCCCCGGTAGTGTCCGCACCAACCAGAGCGCGCGAGGGCCAGCTGGTGCGGCTCAGCGGTGCTGGGTTCAGGCCCAAGAGCCAGGTCAGGATCGTCTTCGACGCCCCCAAGCGGGTCGTTGTCGGCTCCGCCGTAATTAGGAGCGACGGAGGCTTCGACGCGTCGGTGGTGGTCCCGTCGCATGCTTCCCCCGGCCCTCACAAACTTCAAGTTGTGGGCCGCTCACCCTCCGGGCAGACCATGACCTGGGATGAGCCGGTCATCGTAGTGGCCAGCGGCCCCGTGGTGGCCGTGACCGCCAACGGCGCGGAGCTCGCCGCGCCGGTGCTTCTCGGCCTGGCCCTCGCCTTCCCGCTGGCCACCTGGTTGGTGCTCGAGATCCTGGCGTTGCGCCGCCGGCGCGCCGGCGAGCCGACGAGCGGTGGCTAGGCCCCCGGCCACGGCCGGGCGCCTCATTGCGCGATCATGGTGACCGTGAGTGTGCGCGAGGACTGTCGCCACTACATCCAACGCACCACTCACGGCGGGGAGGTGCTGCGACGCTGCCGGCTCGGAGCCGCCGAGGAGAGGCCTTTTGCCTGCCCGGACGGGTGCCTTTTCTTCGAGAACAGGGTGCTGTCGACGGCAGGATGGACGAAGGGAACTGACCAGCCGATGTCCAACACGGCCTTGGGCCTGTCGGGGCTGCCCCCTCCGGGGAAGTACAAGAAAAAGGGGCGCAAACCGCGCTGACCACCCGGCGCCCGCTGACCGTCATTAGCTTTCGACGGGCCCTCCCAGCCAGTCGACCTTGATGCCGGTAGAGGTGAGCCATTCGACGCCCGAGTCGAGAGCCTCGCGAGTGCCGGTGAGCTCGCAAACGATCCAGCCGGTGTGGTCCTCGACGTTGGCACGCCTTATGTTGGCGATCACCCCGTGGTCCAGCGCCAACCGAGCGATCACCGGCTGGCTCACCAGGTCCTCGGGAAAGGTCAATTTCGCTCTTACGGATGTGGGGTTCATATAGCCATCTCCTCAGCCCGGACGGGCTCGTTCAGTGCCGACGCCCCGTTTAGGTTGCCGGAGCGTAGGCCCTCCATGTCGAGGGTGACGTAGCGGTAGCCAGCCGCCTGGACGGCTTGTACGACTTGGTCCCGACAGGCGACCGCGCGCTCGATGTCGGCGAGGGGAAGTTCGATGCGAGCGAGCTCGCCGTAATGGCGCACCCGCAACGCCCTGAACCCCAGTGCGGCCAGGCCGGCCTCCGCTCTTTCAACCGCCCCCAGCACGCCCAGGCGCACCGGGGTCCCGTAGGGAAGTCGCGAGGCGAGGCACGCCGCTGCCGGCTTGTCCCAGGTACGCAATCCGAGCAAGCGCGACATGTCCCTGACGTCCGCTTTGGTGAAACCGGCCTCGACAAGGGGGAAGATGGCTCCGGCCTCCCGGGCCGCTAACTGGCCCGGCCGGTGATCGGATAGGTCGTCGAGGTTGACGCCCAGAGCGATATAAGCGCTCTCGCTACGGCCCGCCTGGGTGTTTCCCGCCTCGGCGCCGCCTCGGCCGAACGCGGTGGCCACAGGGGCCAGGCAGCGCATCAGCTCGTCTTTGCAGTACCAGCACCGGTCGCGGCCATTGGCGACGTAACCCGGCCGGTCGGCTTCGCGGGACTCGACCTCCCGGTAGTTCAGGCCCCATTCCCGGGCCAGGGCCCGGCAATCTTCCAGCTCCGATCGGGCCAGTGAAGCCGACACCGCCGTCACCACGACGGCCCTCTGCGGTCCCAAGACCCCATTGGCCACGAACGCAAGTAGCGAGGAATCGGCACCACCGCTGAAGGCGACCACCACGCTCCCCCGCCTGGCCAGATCCAGGCGCAGGGCATCAATATCACCCATGGCGGCAACAGCTCCTCAAGGTATTGGCCCCCGCAGAGCGATGGGGTGCCCTCGCGGGGCCTTTCACGACGAGAGACCGCAAATGCCGAGGACTTCTTCGACGGGAGCGACTATCCCGGTGTAAAACGGGCCAAAGTCGGCGTACCTGGCCGATGCCTCGTCGAAGCGCATGGTGTGCACACATTCCTTCAGGTCGTCAGGACTGGTGGCGAACAGGGTCACGCCCCACTCGAAATCGTCCAGCCCGGTCGACCCCGTCACCAGTTGGAGCACCCTCCCGGCGAACTTGCGGCCGCTCGCACCGTGCTCGTACATCAGAGCCAGCCGGTTCTCGTAGTCCAGGCGGTACCAGTTGTCGGCTCCCTCGCGGCGCTTGGACATCGGATAGAAGCACAGCGCCCGCTTGCCCTGCGGCGGGAGCTTGGGGTGCAAGCGGGCTTCGAGACGCTCCGCCGGCATCCCTTTGGCGTACTCGGAGACCTCGGTCAACGACGTGTACGAACCCACCAGCTCCAGGCCAGCCGCGCTGAAGGCGCCCTGGGTACGGCGAAGCGCGACCAGATCGGGGCTGAGCACAATGAAGCCCAGGTCTGCCTTGTGCCCGAGCACGGCGAAGCTCACCACCTGCTGGCCCGACCGTTCCGCCTGTTTAGTAGCCTGCGCCACCGCCTCGAAGTCCGAACGGGCCGTCAGCTTGTAGAACAAGTGCAGTACGCCCCAGCCGTCCTGGGGTACCAGAGCCTCGGTCATCGGGGTCATGTTAGTGCCCGGCCTGGCGAACGCCGGCTTCCCGGCGGCGGGCTCGTGACAAGAAAAGGCGCCCCGTTCGGGGCGCCTTTTCTATTGGCTTGTGTGGCCTGTGCTGTCAGCCCGGGACTTAGAAGTCGTCCATGCCCCCGCCGCCAGCACCTGCGCCCACGGGTTGCTTCTCTTCAGGCTTGTCCACGATGACGGCCTCCGTGGTCAGGAACAGGCCGACGATCGACGCCGCGTTCTGCAAAGCAGAGCGAGTGACCTTGACGGCGTCGATGACGCCCGCCTTGAACAGGTCCTCGTACTGGCCGGTGGCGGCGTTGAGGCCCTCGTTGACCGGCAGGTTGCGCACACGCTCGACCACCACGCCGCCCTCCATCCCGGCGTTGACGGCGATCTGCTTCAACGGCTCCTCTACCGCCCGGGCCACGATCCGGGCCCCGACGGCCTCGTCACCTTCGAGCTTCTCGGCCTTGTCCAGGATGGCAGCTTGGGCACGTAGGAGGGCTACGCCACCCCCGGGGACGACGCCCTCTTCAACAGCCGCCTTGGTGGTGGAGACGGCATCCTCGATGCGGTGCTTCTTCTCCTTCAGTTCGACCTCGGTGGCCGCGCCGACCTTGATGACGGCCACGCCGCCGGCCAGCTTGGCCAGGCGCTCCTGGAGCTTCTCGCGGTCGTAGTCGGAGTCGGTGTTCTCGATCTCGGTCTTGATCTGGCTGATCCGGCCCTTGATGTCGGACTCCGTGCCCGCACCCTCGACGACCGTCGTCTCGTCCTTCGTGACGACGACTTTGCGAGCCTTGCCGAGGAGGTCCAAAGTGGCGTTCTCGAGCTTCAGCCCGACCTCTTCAGAGATGACCTGGCCGCCGGTGAGGATGGCCATGTCCTGGAGCATTGCCTTGCGGCGCTCGCCAAAGCCCGGGGCCTTGACGGCCACGCTCTTGAACGTGCCCCGGATCTTGTTCACGATGAGGGTCGCCAGGGCTTCGCCCTCGACGTCCTCGGCGATGATGACCAGCGGACGGGCCGCCTGGATCACCTTCTCCAGCAGCGGGAGCAGGTCCCGGACGGCCGAGATCTTGGCCCCGAAGAGCAGGATGTAGGGATCTTCCAGGACCGCCTCCATCCGCTCGGGATCGGTAACGAAATGGGCCGAAATGTAGCCCTTGTCGAAGCGCATGCCCTCGACCAGCTCGAGGTCCATGCCGAAGGTCTGGGACTCTTCGACCGTAACGACCCCGTCCTTGCCGACCTTGTCGATGGCCTCGGAAATGAGCTCGCCGATCTCGGGGTCGGCAGCAGAGATGCCGGCCACCTGGGCGATCTGGCCCTTGGTCTCAGTTTCGCGAGCCAAGCCCTTGAGGCTGCTCACAGCGGTCTCGACGGCAACGTCGATCCCCCGGCGCAGCATCGTCGGGTTGGCACCGGCGGCAACATTGCGCAAACCCTCGTGCACCATGGCCCACGCCAGGACGGTCGCCGTCGTCGTGCCGTCGCCGGCTACGTCGTCGGTCTTCTTCGCCACCTCTTTTACCAGCTCGGCACCGACCTTCTCAAAGGGGTCCTCGAGCTCGATCTCCTTGGCAATGGAGACGCCGTCATTGGTGATAGTGGGTGCTCCCCACTTCTTCTCCAGCACCACGTTGCGGCCCTTGGGGCCCAGGGTGACACGTACAGCGTCAGCGAGCTGGTTCATCCCCTTCTCGAGGGCCCGGCGGGCTTGTTCGTCAAAAGCAATCAGCTTGGGCATCGGTTTTCCTGCTCCCTCCGTTTGGCTGACCGGTTCGGCCGGTCCCGGTCTGTCGTTAGCACTCACACACGTCGAGTGCTAACAGTACAGCGCAATGAGGCACTCGCGCGCAAGCTGCCGGGGAAAACCGCGCGTCCGGGCCGCCCCAGGGTCAACCGCCGGCTACTGCGGGCACGACGGATACCACGGAGCCCGCGGGCACCGGGGTGTCCAGGCCCGAGAGGAAGCGGATGTCCTCCTCGCCCATGAAGACGTTGACGAAGCGCCTCAGGTTGCCACCGTCGTCGAAGAGGCGCTCGCGGAACCCGGGATGGGCGACGTCCAGCGCCTTGAGCGCGTCGCCGACGGTCCCGCCCTCCACCTCGACTTCGCCCACCCCCCCGGCCAGTGGCCTCAGCTGCGTAGGTATGCGGACTTTGACGCTCATAGGGTGCGCGCTCCTGGCGTTGGCGAAAGGTGGTACAGCACGGTCACTGCCAGTCTGCCACGCCTATAGCGGCCTGGAAGTCCTCCAGCTTGGGGGGTACGGTCACGGTCGGCCGGCACTGGGCGGCCACGGCATCGAGCGTCTTCAGCCCGTTGCCGGTGATGAGGGCGACCACGCGCTCATTGGGCTTCACCACGCCTGAGGCCGCCAACTTCGCCAGCACGCCGACGGTCACCCCCCCGGCCGTCTCGGCGAAGATCCCTTCTGTCCGGGCCAGCAGCCGTATGCCCTCCACGATTTCGTCGTCAGTGACCGCCGCCACCGCGCCACCGCTGCGGCGCACCTCATCGAGGGCGTAGGCACCGTCGGCCGGGTTCCCGATAGCCAGTGACTTGGCAATACCACTGGGCCTCACGGGGCGGACGAAGTCGGCACCGGAGTCGAAGGCCGTAGCCACCGGGGCGCAACCAGCCGCCTGAGCCCCTGATATACGGACGACGCGCTCCTCGTCGAGGAGGCCGACCTTGAAGAGCTCCCTGAAGCCTTTGGCCACCTTGGTCAACTGGCTGCCTGACGCTATGGGGACTATGACGTGGTCGGGCGCCTTCCACCCGAGCTGCTCGGCCACTTCGAAGGCGAGGGTCTTGGACCCTTCGGCGTAATAGCTGCGTACGTTGACGTTGACAAATGCCCACGTCGGGTATTCGCTGGCCAGCTCCGCGCACAGGCGGTTGACCTCGTCGTAGTTGCCGTTGACGGCTACCAGTACGCCGCCGAACACGGCCGTCGTCACCACCTTGGGGACCTCGAGGTCAGCCGGGATGCACACGACCGAGCGCATGCCGGCTCGCGCCGCGTGCGCCGCCACGGAGTTGGCGAGGTTGCCGGTCGAGGCGCAGGCGGCCACCTTGAACCCGAGCTCGCGGGCACGGGTCAGGGCCACCGAAACGACCCTGTCCTTGAACGAACCGGTCGGGTTGACGGTGTCGTTTTTCACCCACAGCTCCGAAAGCCCCAGTTCCGCGCCCAGCCTGTCGGCCCGTAGCAAGGGCGTCAAGCCTGCTCCGAGGTCGACGGCGCCGTCCGCACTGGCCGGCAGCAGGTCAGCGTACCGCCAGATCGTCTTGGGCCCGGCGGCCACGCTCTGGCGCGAGATGGACGCCGAGATCGCTTCGTAGTCGTAAACGACCTCCAGCGGGCCGAAACACCACTCGCAAACGTGGAGGGCCTCAGCCGGGTAGACGCGTGCGCACTCCCGGCAGCACAGGCCTTGCACGAAAGGTCCTTTTTTCAAGGGGCCCACGCCTCCTCATCGCCTCGGGCATTGGCACCATGTGCCGACCGGTCAGCAATGCCGGTCGGTACCACTGGTTGCCGCGGCGTCAACGGGCCCGTCCCTCAACCGCTCTGGATGATTGGCCCCATGTTAGGGGCTCTCCGGGCGTCTTGCCACCGGTTTGAGATCAGGCGCCCTCCCTATCCGTGGGCGAGCCAGCCCGCTACCGCCTCCTGGAGGCAGCCGCCCGCGTCCGACCAGGCCCGTTCGTGCCCGAAGCGCTCCACGAGCGAGATATAGGGAACCTCGTTGGAGCTACGTCCGTCGCCCGCCACGATCAGCACCGGCACTCCGGCGACGGCGGCCAGCCGGGCCACGCCCCCGACGGCCTTCCCGGCGAAGCTCTGCTCGTCGAGGTAACCCTCGCCGGTCACCACCAGATCGACGTCGGCCACGCGTTCGGCAAGCGAGAGCTTGTCGGCTACAAGGTCGAAGCCGGGCACTAGTTTGGCGCCGATGGCCGCCAACCCACCGGCCAACCCTCCCGCCGCCCCGCCGCTCGGTATGTCCCGCACGTCCACGCCGAAGCGGTCGGCATAGAGCTGGGCCACCCTTTCCAGGCGCCGGCCCAACAGAGCGACCTGCGCCGGCCCGGCCCCTTTCTGGGGAGAAAAAACGGCCGCCGCGTCGAGGAACTTCGTCTCGACGTCACAAGCCACGACCACCTCGGCTTTGAGCGGTCGCCCATTAGGGACCAGAGCTTCCACCGCTCCCAGGCCGCCGTCAGTGGTCGCCGAGCCGCCCACGCCAATGACCACCTGCTTGGCGCCGGCTTGGACGGCGGCGGCGATGAGTTGGCCGAGGCCGGCACTGCTGGCCCGGACGGGGTCATTGCCGGTGGGGCCGCCGATCAGGGAAAGACCGATCGCCAACGCCGACTCTACGAACGCCACCGGCCGCGCCGGGTTATCAGGGTCGCGCCCCAGTACCCAACGCGCCCGGACCTCGCGGCCCAGCGGGCCGCTCACCCGGGCCAGCTGCGAGGTCCCGAGCGCGGAGAAGACATCCAGGAACCCCTCTCCGCCGTCCGACACCGGGGCCAGGTCGCAGTCCCAGCCGGCTTGCGCCGCCGCCAGGGCTACGGCGTGCGCCGCCTCGGGAGCAGTGAGGGTCCCCCGGAACTTGTCCGGAGCAGCGAGCAGACGAGGCACGACTTCATGATGCCCAAAAAGGCCCGGCTACGGGCGCTGCTTTACGTAGACGTAGCTGGGACCGGCATCCCCGGGGTCATCGGAAACGATCGTGCCGGCCCACGTCCGTTCGAAGCCCGCTTTCTCCAGCGCCCGCCATGACGGACGGTTGCCTTGCTGGACGGCAACCACTACCTCGCGTACGCCCGGGTAGTGCTCCCAGGTGGCGGCCACAAAGCGCTCTATCACCACCGGCCCGAGGCCGATGCCGACGAGCTTGTCGTCACCGATCAAGTAATCGATGCCAACGGCATGCTCGTGCCTCCCGGACGGCTCGAGCGACGCTTCCCAATTGGCGTTGTCCTCGAGCCGGTAGCGCTGCGCCATGCCCGCTGGTTGCCCGTCGACTTCCACGACAAAGACCTCCGTGGGGTCGGTACCGTCGACCGCCGGTCCGTAACGGCCTTCGATGGAGGCCAAGTCCGCTTCTTCGGACCACCAGGCCTTGACATGGGGCCGCGAGAACCACCATGACAGGGACGGGAAATCGTCCCGTTCGAGCCGGCGAAAACCGACGGTCACCTCAATGAAGGCGAACGCCCCCCGGCACGGCCGTCCGGTCCCGGGCTACTGCCCCTGGTCCGGCGGCTGCCGGCGCCACCCTCACCCGTTGTACCCCTTGGGTACCTCGATGGAGATGTTGCCCCCCACGACCAGCACCAAGTCGGCCTGGTGCAGCATTGTCGCCGGTACGGCGGAGTCGTTAGCCGGCGTGGGGGTCATGACGGCCGACGACGGCAGACCGAGAAAAGCGGCGATAGCCAGGGCGTTAGCGCTGTCTCCGGGGCTGATAACGAATATCTGTGAACTCTTGTTGGTCTCGCTCGTGGCATTCGTCGGAGCCAGGGTGTCGTAACCGTCACCGGCCAGCTTGTGCTGGAAGAACAACGCCGCGTGGCGAACGTCCCAGCCGTTGAGGACCAGCACCGTAACCTTGGAGGGGAGCAAGGTGGTGGTCGGCAGGGTGGTCGTCGACGTTGAGGTCGTTGCCGCTTTCGGCCTTGTGACGGTGGTGAGCGGGACCGTCGTGCGAGCAGACGTCGGCGGCAGGTGCGTCGCCGACGTGGTAGGCGCGCTGCCTGTACGCGCCAGCACGAACACGCCGACGACCACAGCCAGAATTATGACCAAAGCCGCCCTCAGAGGTTGAAAGGGCGGCGGATGATGCCCAGGAGGCCCCGGTAGTAGGTCACCTGAGCCCGGTCCGGACGGTCCGGGCGCGCTCAACGCGGGCGCCCGCCGCTTGCCGGCCGGGCACCGGTCGATGCCCACCGTCGCCGCTCACTCGCCGGCTTGAACCGGCCCACGACCAGCGGGCCAGGCACTAGGCGCTCGCGTTCACGCAGTCCCATCAGGCCTACCCTGCCACCTGGCGGCGGCGCGATCAAGCACGCTGGTCAGAGCGGTGCCGCCGGCTTGAGCATGGCGCCGGACGCCGGTGTACGGCATGATCGTATCGGTCCCCGTTTGGCCCGGCCTGGGTAGCTCAATGGTAGAGCACCTGCCTTGTAATCAGGCGATAGGAGTTCGATTCTCCTCCCGGGCTCTGCAAATGAGCAGGTCACAGGGCCTACGAGCGTCGCAGCTTGTCCGGTCACATACATAGATGTCAACGCTTTGTCAACGTTTGCTCTCAGGGCTCCCGAGCAGCGCCGCTGACAGAGATGCTCCTGCCTCCTCCGCCATGCCGGGCATAACGTGCGCGTAGATCGCCAACGTGATGGTCGGACTGGCGTGGCCGAGCATCTCGGACACAACCTTTGTGGGCACCCCGTCGGCGAAACTGGTAATCAGCGATGTTCGAAGTGTGCCGAATAGCCATGTTGCAGCGGCTCGTTGGAGAGCTATTCGTCGTGGTCCGCGATCACGGACGCGGGCGGTGCCGGGCTTCAGTGAGGGCTCACGGGGAGGGATAAGACAGTCCTCTGAGAACGGCTGACGACTTTCGTGTTCTTCGAGCGCGTGAGCGGTCCCGTCGAGGTTGTCCGCCCGGGCAATTGGCACTGAGCCTGTGCTCGTCCTGTCACCAACGGCCCCTTGGGGGGCCGGCGGTAGTGGGGGGAACAGCCGCGGCGCTCTCAGTTGGCCTTGCCGGCGGTGGCTCGGGAGAACTGGGCAGCATAGGTGGCCCAGTCCGCTCCGACGCTGCCGGCCCAGCGCACCGCCGTGAGCGGGCTGAGCCCCAGGACCTGGGCCACCATGGCGGCGGGCAAACTGGCGGCGAGGTGGCCGAGCGCGGAGCGACGCGCTGGTGCTGGCTCGATGCCAAGGCGGCGCAACCGCTGGCCGAGCTGGTAGGCGCTGAGGGGTGTCCCCGGACGGAGGCCGGGGAACAGCCATGAGCTGAGCGCGGGTGAGCCGACACCGCTATAGGGCCGGCGTTCTCTGACCAAGCGGGCGAGGAGGCCGTCCAGAGGCGGGGGGACCTCGATCGGTGTGGTGCCGAGGTGCAGGGCTGTGCCGCCCGAGGACACCTCGACCTGGTCGCGGGTGAGGGCGACGATGCGGGAGAGCTGTTGGCCGTAGACCAGCACGAGGGTGCCGGCGACCCGGTCGCCGAGCTCGAGGCCCTCGTCGTGCAGGAGGCGGCGCGCCGTCGCCCAACGTTCGGCGGAGCCGGCGGCGGGGCCGCCCCGGCGTGGCTGGCCGGGGACGATGAACCGCCCGGTGAGCTTGCGGTCCCCGGCCCATGCCAGGAAGTCCCGGACGCGGGCAGCACTGGGAGGCCCTTCGGCCAGCCAATCGTCGACGTCGCCCTGGGTGCAGCTGCCCAGGTCGCGTTGGCGAGCGGCCAAGAAGGCCAGGAAGGCGACAGCGGCGTTCAAGCAGACCTTGGCGTGCCGGGTTGGTGAGCGCGCTGCCCCGGCGGCTTCGGACCTCTGGCGGGCCCGGCGCAGGACGCGCCAACACGCATACGAGCGCAGCAGTCGGCGCTGGCCCGGGTCGGCGACGCCCCCGAGATGGTCAGCGGCCCAAGCCTCGAGGCGCACCAGGGCGTCATCGCGCCCGGCCAGCACGCCGTTAGCAACGAGCAGGTGGCGCAAGTAGTCAGCGCCCTGGCGAGAGTAGTGGGCGTCGAGGGCCTCGTGGGTGAGGGCGAGCTGGCCGGAGGCGACTTCGCCCAACAGGCGCGCTGCCGCCGAGCGGCGCAGCCAGTTATGGGCGCTATAGGGCTGGGGTGCCGCGGCTATTGCTTCGTAGACGGCCCGCAGCGGCCCGTCGACCCCGCCGATGAGCTCGGCCGCACGGGCGGCGAGCGCACAACGTACGCAGCAGCCGTCCAGATATGGCCGTTGTTCTGCGCCACAGGACCGGCAAGTGGCTAGTGGGGCAACCCCGGCGCAGCTGGCACAGAGGCGGGCCCCGGGACCGGGGGGCGACACCAGGCGGTGCTCGGCCCCGCAAGCCTCACAGGTCCCCCGCCGGGACAGGGCAGCCCGGTAACAGGGCTCGCACACCGGCCCTTCGGGCCAGCGTGCACAGGCAGGCCGGTCGGCCCCGCAGTGGGCACAGCGGCTCAGCGCTTTGGGCGAGCAGGTCATGCAGATGGCCCAGCCAGCGGCCACAAAGTTGCCGGGGCGCCGCCGCCCGCAGCGCGAGCAGCTGGCCAGCGGGCCGTGGAAGCAGCCGTCGCACAGTTCACCTTGGCCGTCATGGGCACGCCGAGCGATCGGCCGTACTCGTCCGCAGCGTGAGCAACGACGTTTGGGCCGGGGGGCACAAGCCGCGCACAAGGCTTCACCGACCGGCCCGCGACCAGCCACCGGTTTTACGACCCCGCAGCGTGAACAGGCCACGGCCAGGTGACGCCTCCGGCACCTGGGGCAGAGGCCACCTTGGTCACAAACCGTGAGCTTGGGGTGCGCCCGCCCGCAGCGGGCACAGGTGGGCTCGGGCAAGGTCGAGCCTCTGGAGCGCAGCTCGGCCACCAGTTTGCCGACCAGCGGCGGTGCCCCGACGAGCAGCGCCCCCGGGCCTGGCTCGAGCGCTCTGGCCAGCACGGAAAGCGCCCTGGCGTTCGGTGCCACAGCGTCTATGGCGGAGCTGACCTCTTCGGCTGGCAGCGCCGGGCCGGCTTCGGACACTCGGCGGTAGACCAGCTCCCTCCAAACCTGCTGGCGCCCCGGGCTCACTCCGTGCGGGCCACCCGGGCCCGGCGGGGGCGGATGTCCGCCACCGCGGCCCGGGCCGACGCGGCCTTGGCCGGCGCCGCCTTGCGCTCGGCTCGGACGGGCTCCACCAGTTCTGCCGGGCTGACCCCGAGGGCGTCGCACAGCGCCGCCAGCACGGTGAGGCTGACCCGTTCGGGGACCTTGGCCACCAGCCGGTAAACCTGCTCTCGGGACAGCACCACGCCCCGTTCGGCCAGCAGCGGCACTAGGTCCGAGGTGGCGAACATAGGTACAGTTTGCAGTCTTGTGGACCCAGCACCGTTGTTCTTTGGTGGAGGGGGAGACATCTCTCAGCGCCGCCCAGAAGCCAAGGGCCCCGTCGCCCACGGCGAGCACGGGACCGGCCAGGCCGCGCTCGCGCAGGCTGCGTAGCAGGGCCGCCCAGGACTCCGTTGACTCCCCGGTAGCCGTCGGCCGGGGCGGCGAGCTCCTTGGTGCCGTCAGGGCGGACACCGACGATGACCAGGCAGCACAGCCGGTCCTCATCGACCTTGGCTAGACAGTCGCCGATCACGCTCCGTGCGGGCGGTGTTCGACGGCGCGACACCTTCACAACTGGCTGAGGTCGCGGGTCTCGATTCGTTCGCGGACGCGACCGGAAGCGATCCGGTAAGTTCCTGTCCGCCATCGGCCCCAGCACTGTGCGGTTGTCGCTAGCGCTGGTGCGCAGCCGGGGACGGGTGCCGCAGTGGCTGGGCCCGGGCCAGCTCGGGCCAGTCCGACAACGTGTAACCTACATCCGAGCGCTGAACGACTCTGGGGCAGGCGAAGGCGGCGCGGGCTAATTCGACGGAGTCAAGCGGTTGCTTGGATCTCTGCTCCCGTCATAAGCCGCACAACTTGTTCCATGTCCGTCTCGGCAGTACGTACCACCCCGGCGCGCCGTCCTGCCCGGAGGACCAGGATGCGGTTCGACAGTTCGAAGACCTGCGGCATGTTGTGGCTGATCAGGATGACGCTCATTCCTCGGCTGTTTATCGTTTGGACCAGCTCGAGCACAGCCCGCGATTCGCGGACCCCGAGGGCGGCTGTCGGCTCGTCGAGGATAACGATCCGCCGCCCAAAGAGCACGGCCCGGCTCACTGCGACGCCCTGGCGCTGGCCTCCTGAAAGGGTCTCCACGCGCTGGCGCAGCGAGCCTCCCAAGTTGATCTTGAGCGAGTTCAGTTGTTCTCTCGCCTGGCGCTGCATGGCGCGCCTATTGATAATAGGCAGCAACCGTCCGAACCAGCCCCCGATACGCTCCTCCCGGCCCAGGAAGAGGTTCTCGGCGATGTCCATCATTGGTATGACAGCCAGCTCCTGGTAAACGGTCTCGATCCCCACGGACCGGGCCGCCACCGGGCTGTGCAAGTGGACGCGCTCCCCGTTGACCAGGATCTCGCCAGAGTCGGGTTGTAGTACGCCGGAGAGGATCTTGATCAAGGTCGACTTCCCCGCCCCGTTGTCGCCGACCAAGGCCAGTACTTCTCCTGGCATGAGGTCGAGATCGACCTCGCTCAGCGCCCGGACGTGGCCGAACGCCTTCGAGACGCGTCGCGCCTCGAGGACGGGCGGAGCGATGGCGACGGGCACCTGCCCGTCGCCATCGCCAGCTGACGAAATGGTTATGCCTTCCACTTCTTGAGCGGTCCAGACGAACCCGCTGGGCCGGGGGGCGTGAAGGCGGGTTCACCCCAGGCCTTTTGTGCCGCCTGGTACGACCCTGTCGTCGCGGCCCAACGCGCGTGCCAGACCTTCCAGTCCGACGGCAGCACGTTGTGCGACGGCTGCGGGATCGTCTCGTGCCAAGCCCCTCCCTGGAGCAGGGAGTAAAGGATCGTGGTCGATTCGTAGCCCCAGCCCCAGTAGTCCTGGGTCCAAACGGACTGGACAATGTCGTCGCGCAAGTACGAGACAACTGACGCCAGCGGGTCGAAGGACTCGACCTTTATGCGGCCCTTCGCCTTGTCGAGCAGTGGGGTGGCGCCCTCGCTGCCGAACAAGGCCCAACCGCCGACCATGATGATGCCGTTGAGGTCGGAGTAGGTGCTGATGAGGTCCTCCGTGTCGGCGACGGCCGTCGGGGTGTCATCCATCGTGTACGCGACGGTGAGGACTTTGATGCCCGGAGCCAGTACCGACTCCACACCCTTGATGCGCAGGTTCAAGTTGAGGGCGGAGGGGTCGCCACTGATAATGGCGACGTTGCCTTTGCCCCCGAGCAGCGTGTTCATTTCGCGGCCCATGTTCTGGCCGACCGTGAAGCTGTTGACGCCGTAGAAGCACACGCGCTTGCTCGTGGGAGCGTCGGAGTCCCAGCACATCACGCATATGCCTGCGGCTATGGCCTTGTTGATCACCGGCACGTAGGCTATCGGGTCGTTGCAGCTGATCCCAATGGCGTCAACTTTGGACGAGATCAGGCCCTCGAGGACGTTGATGTCGAGCGAGGTGTTGGTCGTCGCACCGGCAGTGAAGATCGGCTCAACGTCGCCGAGCTCCGTAGCCCGCTCCTCGAGGCCGAGCCTGGCCAGTGCGAACACCGGGTTGTCGAGGCCCTTGGGGACGATCGCGATCTTGTACTTCCGAGTGGGAACTGCCGCGAACGCCTTGGGTACCCACAACGAGGATGTCGCCAGGGCACCAGTGGTGGCTCCCGCGAGCTTCAGGAAATCCCTCCGTGAAGTACCTTCCTTGGTCTTGGTGGTGCCCGTTCCGGGTGTTTCGTTCATTTCCTCCCCTTTCTTTGGTCGGTGCTTCTTTTGTGCTGCGTTTGTGTTCCGTAGGTTGGTCTGTCTCCTGGCACGCTCGCTGGCAATGTCCTTTGTGCGCCCAAAACTTAGCGCCTATTTGGCACTCCTTTCACTTACTAACTGCGCCGTAGGCGTCGACGCAGCTGGTCCACCCCGATGGCCAGCAGGATCACGATCCCTACGACGAAAGTGTCCCAAATCCCGCTGATCCGGTCCAATATGAGCCCGTCGTCTATCTCCTGGACCAGGGCGGCTCCGAGCACTACCCCGATGAGGCTGCCCTCGCCGCCCATCAGGCTGACACCCCCGATGACCGCGGCAGCGACGATGGTGAGCGTGTCTTGACTGCCCACGTTCGCGGCGGCCTCGCCCAGGAACGACGCCAAGAGCAGACCCGCCACGGCGCCGAGAAGGCCTGACATGACGTACGTGAAGAACTTGACCCCCTTCACCCTGATGCCGAGCAACCTCGCGGCACTCTCGTTGCCGCCGACGGCGTAGATGTGCCTGCCCAACCCTGCGTAACGGAGGAACAGTGCCAGGACGATCGCAAGCACGATCATCACCCACACGGGGTTTGGTACGCCGAGAATCGTGCCCTGCCCGATGCTGTCGTACGCAGTTGAGGGGTAGACCGTCAGGCCCCCGCGGAAGGCCTCCCCGTACCCCCAGGCCACGTAATAAATGCCCAGGGTGGCGATGAAGGGCTGCATCCCGATCACTGTGACGAGCAAACCGTTGACTGCTCCCACGGCGAGCCCGACGCCGAGGCCCGCGAGCACCGCGAGCGGGATGCCGTGGCCGTCCTGGATGACCGCCGATGTGATCAGGCCTGACAGGCACATTGTGCCCCCGACGGACAGGTCGATGCCCGCCGTCATTATGACCATCGCAGCTCCGAGGGCGGCAATGCCTATGTAAGAGAACTCTTGCGCCGTCGTGAGGAGGTTGCTTCTCGTCAGGAAGCAACCACATGGGGCACCTGCTTGGAAAACGCCCCCCAGCACCACGATGCCAATGAGCAGTCCGATCCAAGGGACGGCGAGCAGTGCCACTCCACCCTGGGCGAGGGCGCGCCGCAACCACGAAGCGCGCCGCTCGGGGACATCGACCTCTTGGACGAGGGCGTCTTGGGCGCCGACACGAGAGGCATTTGGCTCATCTAACCTTGCCAACCGTGCCTCACATCCTTACGCGAGGCAGTAGCAGCGCCACCGAGGCCACGACGAACCCGTGACACTGACCAGTGGGCGGTCGAGTCTCATAGCCCTCCCTCTTGGCGATGAAAAGGCCGACCCGGCACCCGAGTTCCACATCTTCGGCCGACCCCCAGCCAGTCAGGGACCATACTCTGACCTTAGGCATAAATCAAAC
>JBEKNX010000056.1:0-15593 GCA_049522375.1 Acidimicrobiales bacterium
GCCCATTCGAGCGCCCCATCAAGATCGGCGGCTTCGATGATCCAAAAGCCGCCCATCTGTTCTTTGGTTTCGGCGTAGGGCCCGTCGGTCATCGATACCTCTCCTCCCGAGGATCGCACGACCGTGGCCGATGATGCGGGGTGCAGGCCGGCGGCGAACACCCAAGCCCCCGCCTGTTGCAGATCGTTGTTGAACGCGTCCACCTGAGCAGCGAGGCGCTGCGCGTCGGGGGTGGAGAAGTCGACCTCGAACGTGTCGTCGTGCCAGACGGAGATCAGGTATTGCGGCATCTTGGTTGCTCCTTTCGTTTAGCAGGTCGGGTTCGGGTCAGTCGGCGTGTCGTGCCAGCGCCGGGACAATGATCGCCGCGGCGACCAGGTGCAGGCCAACAAGCGCAATCCTGCTGGCGGTCGTGCCCGCGAACGTTGCCGGGGCGGCACAGGAGATCGCCGTCAGCCCGATCGTCCACTCGACAAGCCGCCGACGCGGGGCAGAGCTACGCCGGTTCAGCAAGGCAACGAGCACCCCGCCGATGACAGCGGCCACGAATGTGACCTGGGCGAAACCCGCCAGTGGGATCCTGCCATCAACGGCCAGCGGGACTCCCGCTGCGCGCAGACCAACCGCACCGACAGTCGTTACCGCTGCAGCCACGACACCGACCGAGACCGTGGTACGCGCCAGCGTGCCGGTCAACCACAGTGAGGCGTGCTCAGCAGTGACGTGGCGGGACGTGGCAACGGAAGACATGGCTATCCTTTTCGTTCGGCGGCAGTGCCCTATGCACCACTCACCATGTCCACGAACAGCCAAGGCGGGATCGACACCGAAACTACTATTCTTTCTTGGGCCCGCGTCGTGCCGACCAGCCCTCCCCTCCGACCCGGCGTTAGGGGACGATGCGAGACGACGATCAGCGGCCGACGAAAGTGCCATCCGGCCTGACGATGAAGCCAACTGTCAGCGGCCTGAAGGCGCTGAACCCGCCATCGTCCATGGCAACCATGACGCGCAGGTCTCCGGGGCGTCCGGAGTCCCAGAACCCTTCCACCTCGACCTGGTAGCTCGCGCCGCTCTTGCCGGGGATCGAGCCGCATGAGCGACCGCCCCAAGCCGACGCCGCCCCAGACCACGATGTGGCCGTCGCCGCCACGCCTGAGCTTGTCGATCTCTTCTGTCGTGTCACCAGCGGCGATGGTGGTGTTGGCCCACTCGGCTCTGCTTCAGGTCCGCTGGGTCGACGGGCAGGCCGAAACAGAACTGCCAGTACTCGGTGCCCTCGTCGGCGAGAAGGCCGTCCCGCGAGTACATGAACATCCACGCAATCAGCTTCCGCATGATCGGAACTCCTCGGTCTCGATCAGAACACAGAGCCATGTTCGCGCGTCTTAAGCCGGTTCGTTGACGCCGCCGTCGGCACGCTCGCCGCCTACGCCGCCGTGTGCGTCGCGTCATCGCCACTGTGTTGGCCAGCCGAGACGTGACGGCCTGACACGGCCATCCCCCGACGGTTACATCTGACCGTGGCGAACCGGACCGGCTGGTTCGTAGGTGCCGAGGACGATGCCGAGATCGGTAACGGTGAGGTCGACAGGGCGCATCGTCGCCGGGAGGATGCCGTCGTTGAACAAGCGGCGACCGGAGCCGAGCACCAGCGGAAACGCCATCAGGCGGAAGCGGTCAACGAGCTCGTGCTGCATCAGCGTCTGGAGCAGTTTGCGGTGGCCATCGCCGGCCCGTTGCTGGCCTGGCGCTTGGCTCGCCTGTGACCAGGGCTCCCTTCGGTGCCGAGCCGGCCCGATGAGCGAGAAAGCCGAGAACGAGCGAAAGCGGGTCCCGCCACCGCTGGTCCGCAAGCGCATCGCTTCGGCCCGGGGGGCCACCGAGCAGCCCAACGTCACCGGGGACGGCGAAACGGCGCTGACACCGGTGTTCTGGGCCATGGTGGCGCTCACCGGGGTGGCCGCCGGGCTGTTCGGGGACGGGTTGATGGACGTGCTGTTCGGGGTGCAGCACCTTGCCTTCGGCTATCACAGCGGCAGCTTCCAGTCCGCCGTCGAGCACGCCTCCGTGCTGCGCCGGGTGGCGCCGCTGCTGGCCGCAGGTGCGTTCGGGGGCGTCGCCTGGTACCTGCTCCGCAGGTATACGGAGGGTGAGAGCTCCCAGATCGACGAGGAGGTCTGGAGCGGTGACGGTCGCCTGTCGTTGCGCCGCAGCTTGGGCACCTCCCTGATCTCTGAGGTCGTCATCGGCATGGGGGCCTCGATCGGGCGCGAGGCGGCCCCCAAACTGATGGGCGGGGTCTCGGGCAGCGTGCTCGCCACCTGGGCTCGCCTGTCACCGCCCCAGCGCCGTTTGCTCGTCGCCTGCGGGGGCGGGGCGGGCCTCGCCGCCGTGTACAACGTCCCCCTCGGGGGCGCCCTGTTCACGGCCGAGATCCTGTGCGGTGCGGTGAACCTGCCGGTCGTGCTCCCGGCCCTGGCTTGTTCGTTCACCGCCACCGCAGTGGCCTGGGTGTACCTGCCCGACCACGCCACCTATATCGACATCCCCGCCTACCGCTTCACGACGACGTTGCTCGTCTGCGCCGTGCTCATGGGGCCCGTGGTCGGCGTAGTTTCGTCGGCGTACGTAAGGCTGGTTGGCTGGGCCTCGCACCACCGCCCGAGCGGGCTCGCTTCCATCGGGGCGCCGCTCGTCGCTTTCGGGGCTCTGGGACTGGTCGGGATCGCCTACCCACAGCTGTTCGGCAACGGCCAGGACATGGCTCATTCGGTCTTCCTCGGCCAGGGTGGCTTCGCCTTGCTTTGCGCCCTGCTCATCTTGAAGCCTCTGGTCACGGTGCTGTGCCTAGCTGGTGCTCGAACTGACCCACAGCGGCTTTTCGCTCATGGTCCCGATGATGGCGGCGACCATAGGCGCCACGGTCGTCACCCGGCATATTGACGGGTACTCGATCTATTCGGCCCGGCTCTTGGCCCACTGACGGCCGGGGCCGTCAACGGGCGAACGCGCCACGGGCTTCACGGGCGCCGTAGTAGACCAGCACGTAACCGGCAGCGGGGTCGGCCCACCACCAACAGAGCGCGGCATTGAGCACGAGCCCGACCAGCACGGCGCTGGCCAGGACGCCGTCGACCAGGGTGACCCTGCCCTCGGCGCGCAAGACCGGGTTATCGAGGGCGGCACCGGTAACCGCCTTGGCTGCGGCCAAGCAGAACATCGCCACCGCGGTGACCGCCGTCCAAGCGATCCCGAGGAGGCTGTGGTGAGGGTGGAACCGCGCTACCAGGACCACGGTGCTCTGCACCGCAAGGTACAAGGCGAGCACGACGAACGCAGCACCGATGAGGCGGGTGGCCCTGCGCTGCCGTGCCCCGGCGACATCGGCCAGCTCCCAGAGCACCACCGTCGACGCGCCGATCTCGATCAGGCTGTCCAAGCCAAACCCGGCGAGCGCCACCGACCGGGCCGCCAGCGCCGCCACCCCCAGGACGACGACGCCGACGACGTTCCAGGCCAGCGTGGCCAGTTCCAGGTGCCGCCCCCGGCGCAGTAGGCGGTCACGGACGTCCAGCCCCGGCTCACCGCCCATTTCGCCATCGTGGCAGATTCCCCCGTCGAGACGGCCGCTTTTAGGACCGAGCCGTTCAGGCAACCGGCGAAGACTGTCAGGTTGTCGCCCTAGGTACCCTAGGGGGTATACTGCGAGCACAGAAGACCGAGCACCTGCGAGGAGAGCGGACATGACGAAAAACGTTGGTACGACTGATAGGGCTGTGCGGGCGGCCGTCATGGTCGCGGCGCTGATGGCCGCCATGCTTATTGGTGCTGGGTCGGCGTTCGGGGTGCTCCTCCTTGTTGTTGCCGCCATCATGGGCGTGACCGCGGCCGTGGGAACGTGCCCCTTGTACCGCTTTTTTCACATCAGTACCTGCCCCGTGCGCCGCGCCCATTGAGGCCGGTGCAAGGCGTGCGTTGGGGTGCCGTTGGCCTGGAGCAAGCTTTCTCGGGCCGCGGCGCCTCACCCGGGCGCGCCCTCCCGCCAGCCACAGTCAGTTCCATCCTGAAGGAGATTTTGAGCGTGCAGCTACCAGATGACGTCGTGAGCGACCTTCGCCGGCGGCTGCGCCGCATCGAAGGCCAGGTCCACGGCTTGGAGTCCATGTTGGCCGAAGGCCGCGAGTGCCGCGAGATCGTCACGCAGTTGAGCGCAGCCACCAAGGCGCTCGAACAGGTCGGCTTCCGCCTGGTATCAAGCGGCCTGGTGTACTGCCTCTCGCACCCCGCCGATGCGGAGGCGTCCGGTTACCCGCTCGAAGAAGTCCAGCGGCTCTTCACGAAACTGGCCTAGCAACCATGTCTGCCCGGCCCCGGGCTCGCATGGACGCCGCCCAGGTGCGGTACCCACCGTCCAGGTTGCGGGCCTTCACCCCGAGCTCGTGCAGGAGCGCGGTGGCGGTGTGCCCCCTCTGGCCCACCTCGCAGTACACGACGAAAGGGCCGGCTCCGAGCGTGCCCAGGTGCTCCCGCAGCGTGTCGATGGGTATGTTCTCCGACCCCGGGATGGCGCCCGCCGCGTGCTCTTTGTCGGTGCGCACGTCAACTACTTGCCACCCCTGGATGACCAGTTCCTCGAGCTCGTCGGCGGCGACGATGTCGCAGTCACCGCTGAGCACGTTCTCCGCCATGTAGCCGAGCAGGTTGACCGGGTCCTTGGCCGACGAGAAGGGCGGGGCATAGGCAAGCTCGAGGTCGGCCAGCCGCCCGGCCGTCATGCCGGCGGCCATGGCCGTGGCGATCACGTCGATGCGTTTGTCGACACCGTGGCGCCCCACGATCTGGGCGCCCAGGATCGTCCCGTCACCCGGGTCGAAGATGAGCTTGGCCGCCATGCGGGTGGCGCCCGGGTAGTAAGTGGCATGGTCGAAGGGGTGCGAGTGGATGCAGCGGTAGGGACGCCCCGCGGCCCGCAGCCGCCGTTCGCTCCAACCGACTGTCGCCGCCACGATGTCGAAGACCTTGACGATGGCTGTCCCCAGGGAGCCGACGGGGTGCGAGGGCCGCCCGGCGATGTGGTCGGCCACTCGCCGCCCCTGGCGGTTGGCCACGTTGGCCAGAGCGATGAGCGATGTGGTGTGCGAAATGGCGTCGGGCTTCTCAACCGCATCGCCTACGGCATAGATATCAGGGTCGTCGGTCTGGTTGGCCTCGTTGACGGCGATGCCGCCGCTGGGCCCCAGTTCCAGGCCGGCCAAGCGGGCCAGGGCGACATCGGGGCGCACCCCGATGGCACCGACGACGAGGTCGGCGCCGAGCACCCGCCCGTCGGCCAGGGAGACGGTGCGCTCGCCAATGGAAGCCACCGTTGCCCCGGTCTCGACCTGCGCCCCATGGGCGACGAGCTCGTCTTGGACCAGGACGGCGAGCTCAGGGTCGAGCGGGGGCAGGACCTGGGGCGTGGCCTCGACGATGGTGACGTCGATCCCCTGGCCCACCAGGTTCTCGGCCATCTCCAGGCCGATGAAACCGGCCCCGATGACGACGGCCGTCTTGGGCGCCACACCGACGTCGGAGGCCAGGCGCGCCGCGTCCTCGACGGTGCGCAGCGTACGGGCACGGTCGTAACCGGGGATAGGCGGCCGCACGGGGGCGGCGCCCATGCTGAGCACCAGCTTGTCGTAGGCCAGGACCTCCTCTTCGCCGCTGAGCGTGGAGCGGGCCGTGACCGTGTGCGCCGCCCGGTCGATGGCGACGACCTCGTCGTGGACGCGTACGTCGAGGCGGAACCGGGCAAAGAGCTGCTCGGGCGTCTGCAGGGTGAGGTCGTCCTCTTTTTCGATCAGCCCTCCGACGAAATAGGGCAAGCCGCAATTGGCGAACGAGACGTGGCCGGAGCGCTCGAGGACGGTGATCTCGGCGTCGGCATCAAGGCGGCGTAGGCGGGTGGCAGTAGACATGCCCCCGGCCACACCGCCGACGATGACGACCCGTTTGGGCCCACCTCTGCCGGGAGGCGCGTAAGGGCCGTCCGCGGCCGACACCGAGCCGCTCACCTGTAGGACCAGGGCTTAACCACACTGCTCGCCGGCTCCTGTGGAGAGCCGCATTGGCACCGTTCGGAGGGAGGGACATGGCCGAGCGCCTGCTCCACGTGAGCACCGCACCCTTGCCAAGTCGGCCGGCCACATTTTGGGCAACTAACAGCTGAGCACATACCCCCCAGGGTACCACCGGAATCGATGATCGGGCAAACCTAGGCGCCTTGGTCATTCGCGGTTTACGGCCACGCCCATGGTGAAATAGCTCCACGGCTTGGGGCCGGCGGCGTAGCCCTGCTCGTAGCGCTCCACTATGAAGCCCGCCTGGCCGACCAGCGCCAGGGTGTCCCGGGTGAGGTGGCAGCCGTCCGCCAGGCGTCGCTGCCAGGGATCTAGCCGGCGTTGCCATCTGGCCACCGAGGGCTCAGGTGCGGTCCCGTGCTCGAGGAAGTGCAAGCGCCCCTCTTGGCGCAGCACGCGGCGCAGTTCGGCGAGGACCTTGGCGGGGTCGGCGACGGTGCACAGGGTGAAAGTGGACAACGCAGCGTCACAACTGGCGTCGGGGAGCGGGATGGCCTGGCCGTCCAGGCCGATGTGGCGGACCGGCACGGCCCGGGCGCCGGCCCGCCTGGCGGCCAGGCGCCGTGCCAGTTTGGCCGGCTCGACTGCCAACACCATCTCCACCGCGGCCGGGTAGTGCTCGACATTGAGGCCCGAGCCGAAGCCGATCTCGACGACACGGCCGGCCAGGCCGGAGGTGACCTCGGCCCGCCAGCGTCGCAGGCCCCCAGAGCTGCAAGCCCGGTCGACCAGCCGGGGCAGTACGTGGTCGCGGTAAAGGCCCATAGCGACGCTCAGGTGGCCAGGCCGTGGGCGCGGAGGAACGCCCTTTGCTCGTCGTGCATTTCGTCGGGGAGGCGACAGAACCAGCCCGCAACCTCAGGCCGGGCCAACGGCTGCCCCGCAGACGACGTTGCCAGCACGGTCCTGAACGCCATGCCGACCGGCCAGTCCAGCCCGCGCTCCAGGTGGCTCGGGTACTCGATGTACCCGAGCAGCGCTCCGGCCGTCGCCTCGAGGCCCAACTCGTCTTGGGCAACTCGGGCGACGGCGGCGGCCAGCGGCTCGCCAAACCGTACCGTGCCGCCCGGGATGTGCCAAAGACCCCGGCAGGGACCGGCTTCCCGCCGGGTGAGCAGTACGCCGGCCTCGGAGGCTATGACTACCTCCACGGTGAGGCGGGGTACGCGGGCATAGATCGCCTCGTACTCGGCCTGGGGCAGAGGGCCCCGTGGCGCAAAGGGCAGATCAGACGGCCCGGGCGGTGCAGGGCAAACGTCGCTGCCGGGAGGCACGCCCGGCCCTATGACCGCCGGACGGCGCGCACGACAGTGTCGATGGCGTTGACCTCGCCGTTATCGGTGGCCACCGGTCTGCGGGCGCGCTCGGCGCGCTCGACCTCCAGCCCGGGAAGGTCGCCCACGATGTCTTCGGGGCCGAAGAGCACTGCCGGGTCCTGCGGCCCGGCCACGCCTTCGGTGAGGTTGGTGGAGTCGTGCCCGACGACGAGCAAGCTCGCACCAGGGGCCAAAGCGCTCGTCGCCGCTCGCAGCACTCGACGCCGTGCGCTCCCCGGCAGGTGCAGGTACATGACGACGACAAGGTCGAACGAGGCGGCCGGAGGTTCCCACTCGAGCACGTCGGCCTCCACCAAGATGAGCTCAAGCTCGCGTTCTGAGGCCAGCCGCCGAGCCTTTTCCAGCCCCACGGCCGAGAAGTCGACGGCGGTTACCTGCCAGCCTCGCTCGGCCAGCCACAGAGCGTTGCGGCCCTCGCCGCAAGCGAGGTCCAGCGCTCGGCCGGGGGCCAGGCCTGCCACTTCCTCCACCAAGAACCGGTTCGGCTCGGCTTTCCAGACCAGCTCATCAGCCCGGTAACGCTCGTCCCATTGCTCGCGCTGCATGACCGCATGCTATACCCATGGGGGTAGTACGGTATAGCCGGGGCCCGATGGCCTCAGCGCTTAGGGAGCCAAGCCGGGCCCTGTGACCTTGGCCTCTGGTAACCATTATCGCTTGTGAAGGAACATCGATTTCTCGCCTGACCCCGAGATCTGGGCCAGGAGTAACGGAGGGGGCGTCGTGAGCCGAGTGGTGGTGCTCGGGGCCGGGATATCGGGCCATACCGCCGCATCCTTTGCCAAACGCTGGCTCGGCCGCGGCGACACCGTCACCGTCGTTTCGCCGAGCTCGTCCTACAACTGGATCCCCTCGAACATCTGGGTCGGCGTCGGCCTCATGAGGCCGACGCAAGTCACCTTCCCGCTGGCCCCTGTCTACGAGCGGTACGGGATCGAGTTCGTCCACGGCGCCGCCCGGGAGATCCATCCCGAAGGCGATGCGGCCGACCCCACGCCCTACGTCACAGTCGAGCCGACCGGCAAGAGCGAGGAGGGCGCCAACGCGAGGGTCAGGTACGACTTTTTGATAAACGCCACGGGGCCGAAGCTGCGCTTCGACAAGACCGAGGGCCTCGGCCCCGACGGCCACAGCCTGTCGGTCTGCACGGTCGAACATGCCGTCCAAACGGCGGCCGCCTTCGACGAGGCGGTGGCAAGGATGCGCGTCGGTGAGCGACAACGTTTCTTGGTGGGGGTGGGCCACGGGACCTGCACCTGCGAAGGGGCGGCGTTCGAGTACATAGTCAACCTCGAGTTCGAGCTACGGGCCCGCAAGGTGCGCGACAAGGCGGACATCGTCTGGATCACCAACGAGTACGAGCTGGGCGACTTCGGCATGGGCGGGATGCACCTCAAGCACGGTGGGTACGTCACCCCAAGCAGTGTCTTCGCTGCGTCGCTGTTCGCCGAACGGGGGATCAGCTGGATCACCCAGGCCCATGTGCAGAAAGTGACGGACGGCCACGTCTCCTACGAGACCCTCGACGGCAAGGAGCGTGAGCACTACTTCGATTTCGCCATGCTCTTGCCGCCGTTCTCGGGCGTCGGGCTCAAGGCTTACGACCGTGACGGCGCGGACATAACCCCCCGCCTGTTCTTGCCCAACGACTTCATGCGGGTGGACGCCGATTACAGCCCCAAGCCGTTCGACGAGTGGAAGGCGGCGGACTGGCCTCGGACCTACCAGTCGCCTGAGTACCCCAACATCTTCGCCGCCGGGATCGCGTTCGCCCCGCCGCACCCGATCTCCCGCCCCCGCACGAGCCCGAGGGGGACCTCGATCACCCCAGCCCCGCCGCGCACGGGGATGCCGTCGGCCCAGATCGGAAAGGCCGTGGCCCGGAGCATCGTCGACATGCTGCAGGGCGCGCCCGCGCCCACCCGTCACGCTTCGATGGCGGAGATGGGCGCCGCCTGCGTCGCTTCTGCCGGGGCGAACCCATTTACCGGCACGGCCGCTTCGATGACCGTCTTCCCTATCGTCCCAGACTTCGACCGTTTCCCCGACTACGGGCGGGACATGAAGCGCACCTTCGGGGAGATCGGACTGGCCGGCCACTGGATCAAGATCCTCTTGCACCACCTGTTCATCTACAAGGCCAAGCTCCGTTTCGGCTGGCCGCTGATACCGGAGTAGCCGGGACCATGGCAGGTACTGGACCTAACCCCGATCTCAACGACAGCACCACTCCGTACGTGACGCGGCCTACGCGCTCTACAGTTTTTCTGAGGACGTTCTTGCCCTGGCAGCTATGGCGTTTCGTCCGGATCAACTTCAAGATGATGGGGATCATCCGCCACCGGTCCTGACCGGCTCACCCCTTTGGGTCTCCCCGGCTCGGGCCAAAGCGCCTGGCGCCGGCCCCGGAGGGTTATGGTCGGCCTATGTGCGAAGACCTTGGCCATGCCGCCGAGCGGGAAGCTGCCACCCCCAGGGCCGCCGACGGGCCGGCGGTCGACCCGATCGTCCTGGCCCCGGTGGACGAGGTGACGGTGACGACGTTGGTCGACAACACCTTCGACGCCCTGCTCCAATCGGGTGGCGATGTGGTCCGCCCGCCGATGGGCACCGGCGTGGTGGCGGCACCGCTTTTTGAGCGAGGCCGGACCGTGGCCGGGCTGGTGGCCGAGCACGGTTTCTCGGCCCTGGTTACGGCCCGCAGGGGCAACAAAACGTCGACCTTGCTGTTCGACACCGGCGCTTCGCCCGAGGCCATGGCGCTCAACGCCGAGCGCCTGGGCATCGACTTCACCGAGCTCCAGGGAGTGGTGCTGAGCCATGGGCATTTCGACCACGCCGGCGGCCTCAGCGGCTTGGCCCGGCTGCGGCGAGGGCGCGGCTTGCCCCTCACCGTCCACCCCGCCATCTGGTCGCGCCGCCGCCTGGCCCCGCCCGGGACTGAGCCGGTCGAGCTCCCCACCCTTTCGGCCGGCGCCCTGGCCCGTGAGGGCTTCGAGGTCATCGAACGGCGCCAGCCGTCGGTATTGGCCCAGGGCTGCATCCTGGTCAGCGGGGAGGTCGACCGCACTACCGAGTTCGAACGGGGCATGCCGGCCTCCCATCAGGCCTGGGACGGCCAGCGCTGGGCCCATGATGCCGAGGTCATCGACGACCAGGCCCTCGTCGTCAACCTCTGCGACCAAGGCTTGGTGGTCATAACCGGGTGCGGCCATGCCGGGGTCGTCAACATCGTCCGCCACGCCATGCGCCTCACCGGCGTCCATCGGGTGGCAGCGGTCATCGGCGGGTTCCACCTAGGCGGCCCGGCATTCGAGCCGATCATCGGGCCGACTATTGCTGCCCTCGTCGAGATGGGCCCGGCACTGGTCGTCCCTGGCCACTGCACGGGCTGGCGGGCTCAACACGCCCTCGCCCAAGCTCTACCCAACGCCTGGGTGCAGAGCAGCTCGGGTACCTCCTACCGCTTGCGGGCGGCGTAACTCGGGAAACGTCGCTTTTGCACTCGTGCACTCGTGTGGCGCCTGGCCTGCCTGGGCCGTTCAGCCCGGGCATTTGAGCGATTCACGGGGGTTGGGCAAGGCCCGAATTGCAGGTCTTGCCGCCTCCCCAATGAGCATCCCTGGCGAGCGGGGGGCCCAGCCCAGCGGCCGGGGACAAGAAGGGCTGCGCGCTGGAATACCCATGGGGGTATAGTGGGTTGAAAGCGCTGAGGTGCTCAGTGGCACCCGAGATGCGGAGGTAGCGATATGGCAACGGTGAAAATGGGCCAGGACAACTTCGGTGAGGTCGTCAAATCGAACGAGATCGTGCTCGTCGATTTTTGGGCTTCATGGTGCGGGCCGTGCCGGGCGTTCGGGTGCACCACGAGCTGAGCGCAACGGAGCTGGCGGGCCTTCTCGGGACCGAGGACCAGCCCTTCATCCTCGACGTGCGTGAGCCGGCCGAGGTGTCGGCCTGGGCGATCACCGGGGCGGTCAACATCCCGCTCGGCGAGCTTGCTTCTCGGGCCACCGAAGTCCCCTCCGGGCCGCGGGTCGTGGTGGTGTGCGCCAGCGGCAACCGCTCGACCCAAGCGGCGCGCGCCCTCGACGCGGCCGGCTTCGACGTAGCCAACCTCACCGGCGGTATGGCCTCCTGGGGCCTGGTCTACGACACCGCCACCTTGGAGATCCCTGGCGCCCGCATCGTCCAGGTGCGCCGCCGGGGGAAGGGCTGCTTGTCGTACGTGATCGGTGCCGGGGCCGAGGCGTTCGTGGTCGACCCCTCGCTCGACGCGGACGTCTATCTACGGCTCGCCGTCGACCTGGGGTGGCGCATAAGCCGGGTCTTCGACACCCACCTCCATGCCGATCATCTTTCCGGTGCCCGTTTGCTCGCAGACCAGATGGGCGCGTCTTTGCACCTCAACCCGGCCGACGCCTTTGGCTTCGCCTTTTCCCCCCTGCACGACGGGGACCGCTTCGAGCTGCCGGGAGGTGTGGGCCTGTCCGTGGCGGCCGTGCATGCTCCTGGCCATACGCCAGGCTCGACGGTCTACGTGGTGGGGGAGCAGGCCGTACTGAGCGGCGACACGCTCTTTGTGAACGGCGTAGGTCGGCCCGACCTGGCCGAGCGTGCCGAGGAGTTCGCGGCCAACCTCTACCGCTCTCTGCACGACGAGGTCCTCAGCCTGGCCGACGGGGTCAAGGTCTTGCCTGCCCACTACGGCGATGATGTCTTGGTGGCGCCCGGTAACCCCGTGAGCGCAACCTTGGCGGAGCTGCGGGCGACGCTGCGGCCCCTATCGCTCGGCCCGGAGGAGTTCGTGGCCTGGGCGACCGCCGGGGTCAGCCAGAGGCCGCCGAATTACGTTGAGATAATGAAGGCGAACATGGCCGGGGCCCCTGCCGGCCCGGGTCTCCGCCAGCTTGAGCTCGGCCCCAACCGCTGCTCGGTCTAGTGGACGTCGCCACCTGGGCCCTGGTCGTACCCGTAGGGCTGGTGATCGGGCTCAGCCTGGGCGCCTTGGGCGGGGGCGGGTCGATCCTGACGGTGCCCGCCCTGGTTTACCTGCTCGGCCAGAATGCCCACGGGGCCACCACGGCTTCATTGGTGATCGTGGGGGTCACGGCTGTGGCCGGGATGACGGCGCACGCCCGGGCGCACCGGGTGCGCTTCGCCGACGGGCTCATGTTCGGGGCACTGGGAGTGGCCGGCTCTGTGGTCGGTAGCCGCCTGTCGGCGGGGATCGGCTCTTTCGTCTTGCTGAGCGCTTTCGCCGGCTTGATGCTCGGGGCCGCCGCCGCCTTGGTATACCGCGCCGGCCGGGGCGGGGCCAATTCCGCCGTGGCCAGGGCGGGGCCGGCGGTCGCCAGTGGCGAGTACGTCCCCGGAGCGGGCCCAGTCCTGCCGCTGCCGGCGGGCCCGGCTGCGGCGATGAGACCGGCCGGCGTGCCGACCGCGGGGCGCATCAGGGCGCTGCGGGTGGTGGGGGCGGCATCGGTGGTAGGCCTGCTGACGGGGTTCTTCGGGGTCGGCGGTGGATTCGTCGTGGTGCCGGCGCTGGTCTTGGTCCTCGGCTTCGAGATGCCCGAGGCGGTCGGGACGTCGTTGCTGGTCATCGCCATCAATACTGCCGCCGCGCTGGCCGCCCGGGTCGGGGCCCACGTCCAGGTGGACTGGCCCCTGGTGGCCGCCTTCATCGCCGCTGCCGTGGTGGGCTCGGTGGCCGGTAACCGGGTCGCCGCTGTCGCCCGCCCCGCACTGCTGGCGCGCGCCTTCACCGCCTTGTTGGTCGTCGTGGCGGTTTATACGGCCGCTCGCAGCCTGCCGCACGTGATCTGAGCGCCTGTTCGCCCTTCGCCTGCTCGGCCGAGCAGGCGGTCAGTCCGGGCTCAGCCCGGCGGGCAGCGGCCGGTGCGGGGCCAGTTGGGCGGCGTCGACCATGACGGGCACGCCACGGTCATGCGCCAAGCCCACCAGCTCGTCCAGCGGCGGCAGCCACCCCGTGATGTTGGAGGCGCCCGTGACGGCCAGGAGCCGGGGGGCCGGTGCGGCCTCCAGGGCGGCGACGACGTCACCGGGCTCGAACGTGCCGACCCGGCCGCACTCGACGTAGCCGCAGCGGGCGGCCCGGGACCAGGGCAACATGTTGGCATGGTGCTCGACCACGGTCGTGGCGACGACGTCATCGGCCGAGAACCGCAAACGGTAGGCGAGGTGGTTGATCGCTTCGGTCGTATTGCGACAGATGATGGCCACGTCGTCGTCGCCCTGGCGGTGGGCAAAGCGCAGGGCGGCGTCCCGCGCCCCTTCGTAGGCGTCGGTCGAGTGCTGCGACTCGTACCCAGCGCCCCGGTGCACGCTCGAGTACCAGGGCAAGAAGTCTTCGACGGCGGCGAGGACAGAGGGGAAGGCGGGCGTCGACGCGGCGGCGTCGCACGAAAGGTACGGTCGTTCCTGGCCGTCGACGCAGGGCACCAGGGCACCGTCGCCGACCAGCGATATGAGTGGGGCAAGCCCCTGTACTGTCATGCCGGGGCGCCGTGAATTGTCACTTTGGGGCCAGCGGGCCAGGTTTCTCGCCGAGCGTTGAGCTCAGGCGAGGGCCATGAACAGCCGCTCGAGCTCCTGCTCGCTCGGCACCCCTTCTCGGGCGTTCTCGGGGCGGGCCAGGCATTCGCGCAACCCGGTGGCCACGAGCTTGAAGCCGGCGCGGTCCAGGGCCCGGGAGGCCGCCGCGATCTGGGTCAGCACGTCGGCGCACTGCCGGCCGTCCTCGATCATCTGGATGATGCCGCCGATCTGGCCCTGAGCGCGCCGCAGCCGCTTGGTCACATCGCTCAGCGCTGAAGGGTCCAGTTCCACTTTCCCTCCTCTGTCCTCGATGTCAGGGCCCGTCGATATTGGGGGCACCTACCCGGTCAGGCTACCGCACCCGGGTGAGCTGTGCATATACCTAAGGGGGCAAGGTACCTTCAGGCTCGAGTGTTGCTAAGTGAACGGGTTGACGTTGGCTTCGCCAGCCTCAGGTAGATAACTGGCGACGCCCCGCTGACCGCTCGAAAAAGGCATATCTCGCTCAGGCCAACTGGACAGCAGGCTCAAACCGTTGTGGCGGCGGGAGCTTGGGGCACTGGGACCGTGGAGCTGACGCGGGACCGTTCCGTGCGGTACGACTCCACCAGCCCGAAACCCCCTAAAAAGACCAACAGGAACCCGGGGGCCACAAAGAACCACGTGAACAGGTTGAAGTTGGGCAAACTATCGATCTGCGCGTAGTTGCTCACGTTGTCATGCATCGTTGTTACAAGAGGTTAGTACCAGGCCAGCCCAGGCGGGACGTTCTTGAAAACCGGGACAAGCTGTGGGAACTTCTCAAGGAGCTGAGCCATCGCCGGGAAGTTCGTCCCCAGGTACCGGGCGAGCTGCGGCTGGGTCATATGCATCGCCCCTGCGAGGTGCGCAAATAGCTCGGGCACCTCCCCCGCTGCCACTTGGCCACCGACAGCCACCGGGCCCAGAGCTGCCGCGGCAGGGGAGGCGAACGCGGAACTAGATCTGTCCGCGTTAACGCGCGCCGCTCAAGCGGGCAAACCATGACTTGCGTTTTGCGTTTGCCTGGGACGGCGGTGTCTTTTCGGAGCCGCACTGGCAGCGCTCAGAGCGTGGGACGTGGCCGAGCACTTGCTCGACGTGGGCGCCGCACCCCTTCCAGCTCGGTCGGCCGCACTTACGACAGGTGACTGCTCTACACATACCCCCTAGGGTATCAAGTACCCGCCGACTTCGCAGGGCTCGTTTTTGCACCCGAATGTGCACCTTGCGGCAGGTGACAGTTCAGGGGAAGGCGGACGGCTAGCTTTGCTCTGCCGACAAGCGTGTCCGCTTCCGTAAGGCCCAAAGGCTACGGCGTACCGTTAGCCGCGGGCAAGAAACCGTTGAGCTCGTTGGAGGGCCCATTAGCCAACGACCTTGCTCCGCCGCTCGAGGCTCTCGCCGATCACCCGGTCCGGGCCAACAGCACCGAGCTGCCGAACAGCCGGCTGGCGACTTCGGCCACCTCACGGCGTTGCTCTGCCAAGGTGCCGGCACCAGCGAGGGTGGCGGATGTCCCGATGCATTGGAGTCTCCCGAGGAGGCCTTCGGGAGT
>JBEKNX010000057.1:0-15545 GCA_049522375.1 Acidimicrobiales bacterium
CGCCGTTCTGGAGGCCATCCACGGTTCCCGTCACCGCCCCCTTGTAGGGTGAACTACATGGGTGTGACTTTGGACGGCCAGGCGCGCGACGGCCAGGCGCGCGACGGCCAGGCGCGCGACGGCCAGGCGCGCGACGGCCAGGCGCGCGGCCGGCTGGCACCGGACCGGCAGGCAAGCCTGCTCGCCGACCTGACCTCTGACCTGACCTCCGCGCAGTGCCGGGCCGTCACCACCCCGGCCACGACGGTATGCGTACTGGCCGCCGCCGGGGCGGGCAAGACCCGCGTCCTGACCCGGCGGGTCGGCTACCGGGTGGCCGCCGGCACGGCCACGCCGGAGCACACCCTGGCCATCACCTTTACCCGCAAGGCGTCCGGCGAGCTGCACCAGCGCCTGGCCGGCCTGGGCCTGGCCGCCCCCGTAATGGGAGGCACGTTCCACTCCCTGGCCCGGGGCCAGCTGCGACGCTGGTGGGCGGACCGTGGCGCGCCAGAACCGGCGTTGCTGGCCGGCAAGGGCCGGTTGATAGCCGAGCTGGTCGCCGGACGGCCTGGTCTGCAGGACGCGAGCATCGCCGACCTGGCCAGCCAGGTGGAGTGGGCCAAGGCCCGTCTGGTGGCGCCGGCTTCGTTTGCCGCCGCCGCCCAGCGGGCAGGCCGGGACCTCCCAGCCGACGCCGAGGCCATCGGCGCCCTGTACGCCCGTTACGAAGACGAGAAACGCCGGCGGCGGCTGGTCGACTTCGACGACCTCCTGGTGCGTTACTCCGACGCGCTGGAGACCGACAAACGCTTCGGGGCGGCTCAGAGGTGGCGCTGGCAGCACGTTTTCGTCGATGAACTTCAAGACGTCAACCCCCTCCAGTGCCGGTTGCTGCTGGCGTTGCTCGGGGACAACGAGGACCTGTTCGTGGTGGGCGACGCCAATCAGGCCATCTACGGTTGGAACGGCGCCGACCCGGGCTTCCTGGCCGACTTCCCGCAGCGATGGCCGCAGGCCGAGGTCGTCCACCTGGACGACAACCACCGTTCGAGCCCGCAGGTGGTGGCGGCCGCGGCCGCCGTCCTCGGTCGCCAGGCCGGTACGACCACGGTACGCTCGAGCCGGCCGGACGGCCCTCTCCCGGACCTGCGCTCCTACCCGTCAGAGGACGCCGAGGCGCAGGGCATCGCCTGCGAACTGCGACAGGCCCGCTCCCGGGGCCTGTCGTGGGAGAACATGGCCGTGCTGGCCCGGACCAACGCTCAGCTGAGCGTTGTCTCGGCCGCTCTGGGCCGCGCCGGGATCCCGTTCCGGGCCATGGCGCCGCTGGAAGAGGACGAAGCTCGGGCCGAGGAGGGGGGGCGTCCCGACCCGGCGGCGACCGAGGCTGTGACGATCAGCAGCTTCCACCGGGCCAAGGGCCTCCAGTGGCCGGCGGTGTGGGTTTGCGGGCTCGAGTCCGGCCTGGTGCCAATTGCCTACGCCACCACTCCCGCGGCCCTGGCCGAGGAACGGCGCCTTCTCTATGTGGCCCTGACCCGGGCCGAGACAGAACTTCACTGCTCGTGGGCCAGGCAGAGGCGGGCGGGCAATGGCGCCGCCCTGCGGCGGGCCCCGAGCCCTTGGTTGGCCGGCCTGGCCCCCCACTGCGCCGGCACCCAGGCCACTGACGAGGCTCTGGGCGAGGCCCGACCTAACCGGCCCGCCGGCGCCGTGCTGGACTTCCTCTCCTCTGCTCGCCGCCGCCTTCCGGATGTCTCCGGCGGGCGAGGCCCTCACGACGCGGCTACGGCCGACCCGGCCAGCGCCGCCGTCGCCGAACGCCTCCGGGAGTGGCGCCGCCGCCTAGCCCGCGCCTCGGGGGTCCCGCCCCACGTCCTGCTCCACGACGCGACCGTCCAGGCCATCGCCGCCCGCCGGCCGGCCACCGCCGAGGAGCTTTTGGCCGTGCCCGGGCTCGGGCCAGTAAAGGTGGCCCGTTACGGCCCCGCCATCCTCGAGGTGGTGGCCGCCGCTTAGCGGCCGGCCTCGTCGTGAAGTGCTTCCCGGCCGCGGCGCTTGGACGTGGACGTGCCCGGTTTTAGGCAATACAATCGATTTAGGCAGTACAATCAAATGGACATGTCTGAGTGGTACTCAATCGAGGTGTTCGACGGCGCCTCGTCGGCGGCTTTGTGGGCTGATTTGCACGGCGACCCCTTATTGGAGTCGGCCCTGTTGGCGGGGGCCAAGGACTGGTCGTGGCACGACCACAGCTGGGGCGTGGTGCTCGAGCTGGAGTTCGCGGACGTCAAGGCCTGGGAAGCGTGGCGGGCGCTGTCTCACGTGCAAGCTGCCCTGGACGGCGTCCCGGACCCCGTCAGCGGTCTGATCGTCTACCGCGGGCGCGGCGGTAGCAGCGGTTCCTCGCGTCCGCGGCGGCCCCGGCCCCTGCTCGGCAGCGGCGCGGCAGCCCTCCCCCTGCCCTGGCAATGGGACCACGACGGCCTGTCCGTCCTCCCCTCAATGCCCCGGCGCCTGCTGGCCGCCTCCGGTGGCCCGGGCCTGGGCAATGGGTTACGGACGCTTTCGCGCCACTGATATAACGTCTTCAGACGTCGAGGTCCACGAAAAGCGGGGCGTGGTCCGAAGGTAGTTTGCCTTTCCGGGCATTGCGGTCGACCAAGGACCACCTGACTTTGCCCGCCAGTACCTGGCTCACGAGGATGAGGTCGATCCTCATTCCTCGGTGCTCGTGGAAATCGCCGGCCCGGTAGTCCCAATAGGTATAGAGCCTGTCCTCCTGCCACCGGGACCTGAAGGCGTCCGTCAGCCCCCAGGCCTCGAGGCGGGAAAGAGCGGCGCGTTCCTCAGGGGTCACATGGGTCGACCCGACGAACGCCGCCGGATCCCAGACGTCTTTGTCCTCCGGAGCGATATTGAAATCGCCGCACACCGCTACGCGCTCGTCGGGGGACGCCAGTACGCTCAAATGCTCGATCAGGCGAGCAAGCCATGAGAGCTTGTAGATGTAGTGGTCCGAACCCACGCTGCGGCCGTTGGGCACGTACACGCTGGATACGTGCACCCCACCGCAGCGAGCCGACACCAACCTGGTGTCGGGATCGGGGTCGGCACCGTCGGCAAAGCCCATGACGGCATCCTCGAGGCCCACACGGGAAACTATGGCCACCCCGTTCCACTGGCCCGACCCGTGGTGCACCGATTCGTAACCGAGGGCGGCAAAAGCCATGTGCGGGAACGCGGCATCGCCCAATTTGGTCTCCTGGAGGCACAGGACATCCGGCCCCGCGTAGGAGACCCACTCCAGGGCGCGCTCCATGCGGACCTTCAATGAATTGACGTTCCAGGTGGCGAGGCGCACCGTCAGCTCCGGCGGGACATGCGGCCCCGGCCGGTCACGCCGACCCTGAAGGCGGCATGACGACGACCTGGTACAGCTCGGCCAGACGCCCGTCGGCCAGACCGGCGGCACGGGCACCGGCGCTGGCCCAGCTGCGGAGGCGCCCCTCCAGGTCTGTCTCGTGAGCGACCTGGCTCTCATGCTGGCGCAAGGCGGTGACCTTGCGGTCGAAGGCATCGGTGATGTCCACGGCCCGGTTGGGCCGGGGCGACGCCATCAGCCACATCTCCTTGACCGCGTGCGGCTCCAGGCCTTCCTCGAGCAGTTCGGGATGGGCAAAGGGGTTGCGGGCGTCCGGGTAGGCGACGCAAGCAGCAGCTTCTCCCGTTGCCAGGTGATCGGGGTGGCTGGCGCCGATGCGCTCCCAATTGCGCTCCGGGCTCTGGCACACCAAGCGGTCGGGCCGGAACTGGCGCACCGCCCGGCACACGTCCTTTCTCAGCTCCAGGGTCGGCGCCAAACGACCATCGGGATAACCCAGAAAGGTAATATTGGTCACCCCGAGCTCGGCCCCGGCGGCGCGTTGCTCCTGGCGGCGGATGCGGGCCATGTCCGAACGGGAAATCGACCGGTCTGAACCGCCGGCGTCACCGTCCGTGGCCACACAGTAAGCAACCTCGATGCCGGCTTTGACCCAGGTCGCCACCGATCCCCCGGCGCCGAAGTCGACGTCGTCGGGATGGGCTGTCACGACCAGGACGCGCTTGACCGCGTTGGGCTCGTCGAGAGCGAGAACAATGGTTTTATCGGTATCAGTTATCCGACAACACTATCTAATGGGGCCGGCCAAACCCGCGCTCAGGGGCCGCCCGCAACGGGCGGACGGGGGCGTGAGCCTGACGCACGACGACCCGGTGCTCGCTCTTCTTGCCCCCCAGGAGCGTGATCGTCAAATTGCCCACCAGGACCTCTCCGGTCGTCGCGCCCCGCAGAAACTTGCGGCCCGCCCGGGAAACCGGCAGTGAAAGAGCCCCGGCCCGGCCCGAGCCCAGCGCGAAGTGCCCCGTTGCGAAAACCACGCTTCGCTTGGCCCCCGCCGCGCTGACGGCCACATTGAGGCTGGCCAGGCCCGTGCACCTGGTGGCGGCGGCGCAGGTGACAGCGACGTGCACTCGGGAGCCTTTGAGCGCCCCCTGCCCGCCTACCGTGCCCAACCTGGGGACGGCGGCGACGACGAAGGCGGGATCGGTGGTGAAGGAGACCGTCGCCCGACCGTTTGTGGTGGCCGTCCCGACGGCCCTAATGCCGGTGGAGGTGAGAGCGTAGATGGTGTCGCCCGCCTTGATGGCCGGGTCCGTGATCGTCATCGTGATGGGTTGAGAAGCCGTGGGGGACGTCCCGTCGGCCGCCACCCAGGACACGGCAAAAGACGTGAGATAAGACTGCCCGGCCGGCACTTCCCTCATGAGGGCGGCGGCGTTTTTCACCGCCGCTATGCTCAGCGTCGTCCCGGCAGGCAGGGCCCCGGCCGGCACGGAGAGGTTGGCACGGGCGCCGCCGGCGGTATCAGACAGAGCCGTCGGGCCGGTGGTCACCATAGCCGTCACCGGCGCGGCGTAGGCACCCTCCGGCGCCCCCGGCGGCAGGCCGGGGAGGCTCGGGTGGGTCGTCGTCGTCTGCGGCACGGTCGTGGAGCTGGTGGTCGTCAAGCTCGTCGTGGTGGTGGCGCTCGGCGGCAACAGCACGCCACCACCACCACCACCACCACCACCACCGCCGCCGCCGCCACCACCACCACCGCCACCGCCGGGACAGCCGGCGCCGAGAACGGTGGTGGAAGTGGTCGAGGACGTCGTCGTGGAAGTCGTGGTGGTCGAGGAACTCGTGGTGGTCGAGGAGCTCGTGGTGGTCGAGGAGCTCGTGGTGGTCGAGGAGCTCGTGGTGGTCGAGGACGTGGTTGTGGAAGACGTCGTGGTGGTCGTAGTTGAGGTCGTCGTGGTGGTGGCCGGCGTGATCGACAAGTTCAGCTGCTGGGCGGCGCTGGCCACCGGCTGCTGCGACGAGTCGGTCGCCGTGACCGTCACGGTCGAACTGAAGGGAGCCAGCGGCGTGCCGCTGATGACACCGGTCGTCGCGTCCAGCGACAGCGAGGTAGGCAGCCCGACCGCGGTCCAGGTGTACGGCGCCGTCCCGCCGGCGGCCTGCAGGGTGGCGGAATAGGCAGACGAGACCGAACCCGGCGGCAGGGACGTCGAGGTGACGTGGGGGCCCGCCAAGCAGGACGCCAGCGCCAAGGTCCCGTCCACGCCGGCTACGGTCTGGCCGGCGGCGAGGTCGAGCGTGCCGTAGGTCTGGGAGCCGAAGTCGCTCGGTTGGCCGCCGTTACAAGTCGGGTCGAAGAAGACGGTGTAAGTCTGGGCCGGCAACTGCGTGAGCTGATAGCTGCCGTTGGCATCGGTGAGCACCCCGCCGATCTGGTCACCGCCGGCGTCATAGGCGAACACACATATCCCCACGCTGCTGGTGGCGCCCCCTGCCACCACCGTCCCTTCTATGGAGCTGCCCAGTTGCAAGGTGGCGTCCACGGTCTGGGCGGCCCCGCCGGCCAGGTCGATCACGTTGGCCGAAGACCGGGAAGCGGCATAGGCGTCAGGGACGTCGTTGTAAAACTGCGGTGCATAGGTATTGACGGCCCGGCACGTCGGGTCGAACTGCAACAGGTACCCGTCCGGGGGCAGCTGCACCGAGTAGCTACCGTCCGCCGCGGACGTGGCGGCGCCCACTTCGTCGCCGTCGCTGGAGTCGTAGGCGATCACACAGACACCGTCGAGGCCGCCGCTCTGCCCGCTGACGGTCCCGGAAATGGTCCCTGCCAGTTGGAGGTTGGCGTCGATACCGGCCACGCTCCCGCCCGCCGGCACGGTCACCCAGGTCACGGCGGCGACGTCAGGCACGTCGTTGTAGTACTGGCTGGCGTAAGCGCTCTTATGGCCGCCGTTACAAGTCGGGTCGAACAAGACGTCGTACTGCCCGGCCGTTACGGAGGCGAACTCGTAGCTGCCCGTCGGACCGGTCGTGGCGTCGTACACGACGGGGACGTCTTTGGCGGTGGCATGGACACAGACATTGGCGGCCGCCGTCCCGCCCTCGGTGACCGACCCCGACAACGAGCCATCAGTAGGCGAGGCGCTCGCCAATGGCACAGGACCGGTAGTCACGTTGCTGGCCACCAGGTCCAGGGCCACCAGGCCCGCCGCACCCAACGCCGCCAACGCCCCCCGCACGCTCAAAACCGTCATGCGCCTGACCAACACAGGAGACCTCATTCCCTCCGGGTACCTTTCTTCCAGCCTGGTTCCCTGCCGGAACACGTCCATGTCCCACCACGTCGTCGCCGCTTGGATCGGTACTTTTCCGGGGCGTTCCCCACTGTAAACGCCAAGCTAGTGGCTGACCTTGGGAGCGGCGCGGATGCCCGGGGGCGCACCACTCCGTGCACCACCGCCACCGCTACAGGAGTTGAAAGAGGCCGGTCTACCACGGTCCGCGCCAGCGGGGAAAAAAGACTGCCCGGGGGCCCCACCCCCGAGCGCTGGTGGGCAGAGACCACCGGTGCCCAGCCGGCGCGGGGCAAACCGCGCCCGTTTTTTGTTGGGCTATTGGGTTACTCGACGGTCCAGGTGGTACCCGAGCGCAGCAGGCCGGCCAGGTCCCCGGGCCCCTTGCGGGCGGCCGCCGCCACCAGTTGGTCCTGGGCCAACGAGCCGTAGTCGGGCCGTTGGACGGAGCGGAACACACCTATGGGCGTCGGCGAATAGGGCCCGCCGGCCAGCCGCGAAAGGGCAAAGGCCAGGCTGGGGTCGGGCCGTGACTCGTCATGGACCAGGATGCGCTCCTCGCCCCCATCGGAGACGTCAACGATCACCGCGCTCCCGTTGTCGTCGATAACAACGCCTTTTTCTCCCTCAGGGCCGAAACGGACGGGCTTGCCGTGCTCGAGGGGGACCAGCATCGACGACCGGCTGTCCTTGGCCGTGATGGCCTCAAAGGCACCATCGTTGAAAACATTGCAGTTCTGGTAGACCTCGACGAACGAGGCGCCCTTGTGTTCATAGGCGCGGCGGAAAACCTCCATCATGTGCTTGCGGTCCATGTCATGGGTCCGGGCCACGAACGACGCCTCGGCGCCCAGCGCCAACGACACCGGGTTGTACGGGAAGTCGAGCGACCCGAACGGGGTGGACTTGGTGACCTTGCCCGCCTCCGACGTCGGGGAGTACTGCCCTTTGGTCAGCCCGTAAATCTGGTTATTGAACAGGATTATCGTGATGTTCACGTTGCGGCGCAACGCATGGAGCAGATGGTTGCCGCCTATCGACAAGGCGTCGCCGTCGCCCGTTATCACCCACACGTGCAGGTCCGGCCGGGCCACGGCCAAACCCGACGCCAGGGCCGGCGCCCGGCCGTGTATCGAATGGATGCCGTACGTGTTCATGTAATAAGGGAACCGGCTGGAGCAGCCGATGCCGGAGACGAACACTGTCTCCTCCCGCTTGGCACCGAGCTCGGGCATGAGCAATTGCACTGCGGTCAGGATGGAGTAGTCCCCACAGCCGGGGCACCAGCGCACCTCCTGGTCGCTGGTCCAGTCCTTGCGGGTGGTGACGGGAACGGCCAAATCGGTCATTTTTGCTCCTCGGAGTGGACATTGCCACTGTCACCGCCACTGCCGCGGTCAGCTTTTCCGCCCGAGGCCCGGTGGCGCAGGGTACCCAATTGGGAAATTATGGCGAGTTCTATGTCCACGCGCCGGAAAGGCAGCCCGTTGACTTGGTTGAGGCCCTGGGCGTCGACCAGGAAATCCGAACGGACCATCTTCCTCAGCTGGCCCAGGTTGACCTCGGGCACCAGCACGCTGTCATAGGCCCTCACGACGTCGCCCAGGTTGGCCGGGAACGGGTTGAGGTGGCGCAACTGGGCGTGCGCCACCCGGCGCCCCGTCCCCCGCACCGCCCTCACGGCCGCCTGGATGGCCCCGTAGGTCGAGCCCCAGCCGAGCACGAGGAGTTCGGCACCACCCGGCCCGTCCGGGTCGTCCAGCTCGACTGGCGGTATATCCCTTGCTATACCAGCAACTTTCTGGGCCCGCAAGCGGACCATGAGCTCGTGGTTCACCGGGTCATAGGAGACATTGCCGCTGCCGTCGGCCTTTTCCAGGCCGCCGATGCGGTGCATGAGCCCCGGAGTGCCAGGCAATGCCCAGGGCCGGGCCAGTGTCTCGGGGTCCCGCAGGTAGGGCCAGAACACTTCCGAGCCGTCCGCCATCACTTTGTTGGGGACGGTGGCGAAATTCAGCTCGGCCGACAGGTCCGGCAGCCGCTCCACGTCCGGTATCGGCCAGGGCTCGGCGCCGTTGGCCAGGTAGCCGTCCGACAGCAGTATGACCGGGATCCGGTACTTGAGGGCGATCCGGGCCGCTTCGATGGCCATGTAAAAACAATCGCCCGGCGTGATGGCGGCCAGGACGGGCAGCGGTGCCTCCCCGTGGCGGCCGTAGACGGCCTGCAGGAGGTCGCCCTGCTCGGTCTTGGTGGGCAAGCCCGTCGACGGCCCGCCCCGTTGCACGTCGATGACGAGCAGGGGCAGCTCGAGGGAGATGGCCAGGCCGAGAGCCTCGGTTTTCAAGTCGAGCCCGGGGCCGCTGGTGGTGGTCACCCCGAGCGACCCGGCATAAGAGGCGCCCAAGGCGGCCATGACGCCAGCGATCTCGTCCTCGGCCTGGAACGTGCGGATGCCGAAGTTTTTGTGCTTGGACAGTTCGTGCAGGATGTCCGAAGCCGGGGTGATCGGGTAACTGCCCAAGAACACCGGCAGTTTGGCCAGGTGCCCCGCCGCCACTATCCCCCAGGCCAGCGCGGTGTTGCCAGAAATGTTGGTGTAGGTGCCGGGAGGCAGTTTGGCCGGCTTTACCTCGTACTGGGACTGGAAAATCTCCGCCGTTTCGCCGAAGTTCCAGCCCGCCTTGAAGGCAAGGGTGTTCGCCTCGCGGACCATCTCTTTGTCAGGGCCGGCGAAGCGCTTGCTGACCCAGTCCAGGGTGGGCTCGGGCGGCCGGCTGTACATCCAACTGACCAGACCGAGGGCGAAGAAGTTTTTCGAGCGTTCGGCGTCCCTGGCCTTGGTGCCGCTCGGCTTTACCGCCTCCATGGTGAGCGAAGTCATGGGCACTTCGTAAACATTAAAGGCGTCCAGGGTGTGGTCGCCGCGGGGGTCGGCGGGATAACCGGCCTTTTGCAGGGCGCGCTCGTCGAAAGCGTCGCTGTTGAGCAGTACCAACGCTCCCGGCTCGAGGTCTACCACGTGCGCTTTGAGGGCCGCGGGGTTCATGGCGACCAGGACGTCGGGGTGGTCCCCGGGGGTGAAGATGTCGTGGTCGGAAATGTGGATCTGGAACGCAGATACCCCGGCGACCGTCCCCGCCGGTGCCCGTATTTCGGCCGGGAAGTCGGGCAGCGTGGCCAGGTCGTTGCCGAAAAGGCCGGAACTGGCCGTGAAACGGTCCCCTACGAGCTGCATCCCGTCACCGGAGTCGCCGGCGAACCGGATGACGACGCGGTCCAAGGTCGTTAACGGGTGCCCTTTAGTAACTAGGTCAGCCAAAGCTGTGCCCCCTCGTCGGTCCGTAAGGGCACCAGTTTACCCGGCCCTGCCCGGCCCGACCGGCACATATGAGCCCGACCGGCCCAAATGAGATGGCCTGAGCCGCCAAAAGGCGCCCCGGCAGACCTGCCCGGCCCAGGCGAGCGTGGTGAGGCCCAGGTTAGGGTGATGGGCCTAGACGGTGGTGAGGGGCCTAGGCGGTGGTGGGGGGTTCTAGGCGATCGTGATGGCGGTGTCGGCGTAGACGTCCTGGACGGCGTTGATCATGGCGACGCCTTCGCTCATGGGACGCTGGAAGGCCTTGCGGCCCATGATGAGCCCGGACCCTCCGGCGCGCTTGTTGATGACGGCCGTACGCACCGCCTGAGCCATGTCGCCGGCACCCGAGGATGCCCCGCCACTGTTGATCAGCGGCACGCGGCCCATGTAGTTGTTGACTACCTGCCAGCGAGTGAGGTCGATCGGGTTGTCGGTGGTGTAGTCGCTGTACACGAGCTTGGACGTGGCGCCGAAGCCGATGGCCGGGAACCCACCGTTGTTTTCGGGCAGCTTCTGCTTGATGATGTCGGCGTGGATGGTGACCCCGAGGTGGTTGGCCTGGCCGGTCAGGTCGGCGGAGACCTCGTAGTTGACGCCGTCCTTCTTGAAGGCGCTGTTGCGGAGGTAGCACCACAGGACCGTGAACATGCCGAGCGAGTGAGCCTCTTCGAAGGCTTCGGCGACTTCCTGCATCTCGCGCCGCGACTCCTGGGCGCCCCAGTAGACGGTGGCACCGACGGCGACGGCTCCGAGCTCGAACGCCTGCTGTACGGAGCCGAACATCACCTGGTCGTACTCGGTGGGATAGGTCAGCAGCTCGTTGTGGTTGACCTTGGCGATAAACGGGATCTTGTGGGCATAGCGACGGGCTACGATGCCCAGGACGCCGAGGGTGGTGGCAACGGCGTTGCAACCGGCGTCGACGGCCAGCTCGACGATGTTCTTGGGGTCGAAATAGATCGGGTTCGGCGCAAAGCTCGCCGCCGCCGTGTGCTCGATGCCCTGGTCGACGGGCAGGATCGAGATGTAGCCGGTGCCGCCCAGACGGCCCGTGTTGAGGAGCACGCCAAGGTTGCGCAGGACAGGCACGGGACGGTCCGTCAACGAAAAGACCCGGTCGATGAAGTCGGGCCCCGGCAGCACAAGGTCTTCGCGAGGCACGCCCTTGCACTCGTAAGTGAGGAGGGGCTCAGTTTCGTCACCGAGTAGCTTATGAAGGTCCATTGAAGATCGCTCCTAACTTGCTAGTACTGGTGAGACCAGGCGGGCGGCGCCCCTGCCAAGCGCGCGAACCTACGAGGCTCGACGGCAACGGGCTCGTGGCTGACAGTTTAGCGGCAACCAGCCGAGGTCGGGACAGGGCCAAAGGTCACTGCCGGGGCTCGTGCGGGGCGGTCCGGGGGGGGCAAAGCGGACCATGGGCGAGGTCATTGGCTAGCCTCGGTCGAGTGGGCGCAACCGCTACCTCTCCGGCGTCTCCGTCGCGTCCGCGGCTCCCGGTAAGGCTGGTCGCCACGGACCTCGACGGGACCCTGCTGCGGCCCGACGGCACCGTTAGCCAACGCACGGTGGACGCCGTCCAGGCGGCGCAGCGGGCGGGCCTCCACGTCATCCCGGTCACGGGCCGGCCGCCCCGTGTCACCTGGGACGTGGCCAAGCGCGCCGGCTTGGGCCCCCTCGGCGTCTGCTCCAACGGTGCCGTGGTCGTCGACGTGCGGGCGATGCAGATCCTCGAGCTCGAGACCGTGGCGGCCGAGGTGGCCACCCGACTGGTGACGCTGTTGCGCCAACGGGTGCCCGGTGTCGTGTTCGCCATCGACGAAATGGAGTCGTTCACCCACGAGACCGGGTTCATGGACCCCGAATGGTACTGGGACGAGATGACAGGTCAGGTCGATGACATAATCCAGGCCGTCAGCCCCATGTGCATCAAATTGATCGTGCGCCGTCCGGGGTGGCCGGCCACCACGCTGCTCGCCGAGCTGCGCCGGGAAGTGGCCGAAAAAGGGCACGTGACGTCCTCCGGGCTGGACTGGGTGGAGATAGGCGCGCCGGGGATATCCAAGGCGTACGCCCTCGAGCGGATATGCCACCGCATGGGGATCGGCGTGGGCGAGGTCCTGGCCATCGGCGACAACCATAACGACCTCACCGTCCTGGCCTGGGCGGGCCGGGCCGCCGCCCCGGCCAATGCCATCCCCGAGGTGCTCGCCACCGTCGACCAAGTGGTCCCGTCCACTCAAGCGGACGGGGTCGCCCCGTTGCTGGAAGATCTGGCGGCCGAGACGACGGCGCGACAGGCGTCGCGGGGCCCCCGGCGCCCACCGGGCGCCCACCGTCAAACCTCCCACCGTCAAGCTGCGCCTTTCATTGCTCCCCCGATCGGGCGGCTTCGAGTTCCCGGGCCCGGACGTCTTCGAGCACGGTGGCGATGGCGACCCCGGCGTAGGCCAGCGCCGTGCGCGCCCGGGCGGGACGTCAGCCCAGAGCGACCAGGCGCTGTTTTACGTCGTAGGCGTCGGGGTCCACGGCTGCGATCTGGCTGAAGATGTCGCGCGCCCGGGGAAGCTCGCCCGCTCTTTCGTAAAGGTCGGCCAAGGCGTACCACTGCCGCAAGCGGGCCGGCTTCGGCCGTGTGCGACGAAGCGAGGCTTCCAGCAGCTTGACCGCGCCCCGCAGGTCGCCCTGGTCGGCGAGGCAACCGGCGGCGACCAACCGGCCCTCGGCCACCACGTCGGGGCTCGGGGAGGCCTGGCGGAGCTCGCCCCAGGTGGCCTCGGCTTCCACGTAGCGGTGCATGGCCCGGTAGCAGTCGGCGATGACCGGGAACTGGTCGTAGCTGCCCGACATTTCGTGGTGCTCCTGCAGCTCCCGCAAGGCCAGTGGCCACCTGGCCAGCCTGTACAGGGTCAAGCCGAGCAACTCCTTGACGGCAGCCGACCCGTGGGCCTGCGTCGACAATTTGCGCAGCATCCTCAGCGCGTCCTGGTAACGGTCGGCCGCGTAGGCCCTGGCCGCGTCGGCCAACTTGGCCGTGACCCGCCCCGCCTCGGCTTCTTCTTCCGAGGCCGAGCGGAGGCCAACCGTACGGCCGGTGACAGGGCGGCGGGCGGGCCCGGGCCTCCGGCCGGCTTTGGTCGCGCCGGCGCCGCCCGGCGTGGACGGCAGCCCCGAGCGGCTCGCCCCGGCCGCGGCAGTTGCGGCCGCGGCAGTTGCGGCCGCCGGCTTGATTGCCGGACGCGGCCCGTCACCTGACCTGAGCAGAGCGGTGCCGGCGCTAACGGCGCGTGCGCGCGCCTGCTCCCCGGCCCAGGGTGTGCGCTCGGGCCGGAACTCCTTCGCCAAGGCGGGCCGGGGCGGGCGAGCCGGCTGCTGGCGGCCGGCCTGCGTCCAGATCTCCGACGCCGAGGGGCCGTCCTCTTCGAGGTCCCATGCGCCATGACGGGTGACACTCCCCCACCCGGTCGGCAACGCCCGGCGAGCCTTGGGCTTCCACGGCGCAGGCGCCTCCTGGCCTCGCCACCCGCTGCGGTCAGGCCGGGGCGTGCGACCACGGTCGCGATCGCCATAACTTTGGCCGCTGGCGGCGCGCTCTCCGGCCCGGGGGATGTGCTCTCCGGCCCGAGGGCGCTCACCGCTGCTCTGGCGCGACGCGGAGGCGCCGAAGGTGCTTCCTGGGGGGCGCCCGTAGCCAGCACCCGCGGCTCGAGGTCGGTCCCAGTCGCGGGCACGGCTATCATCGGCCCGCGGGGGACGCGGCCCACGGCCGGTGCCGCCTCTTTCGTCCTCACGGCCAGGGGAGCGGTAGCCGCTGGAGCGCGGACGCTCGGCGCTGGGGCCGCCGGCCCAGCCACCCCGGCTGGCCCCGGGACGGTCCCGGTCCCAGTCACTGCCGCGCCGGCTACTCGGGCTGGAGCTGCGCCCCTCGGGACCGCGGGTGCGGCTGTCTTCGCGTCCCTCGTACCGGCTGGTGCCCCGGGCACCTGTGCCCGGCCGGGGCGGTCCTGGCGTCCAGCCCTGTGCCGACGCCGCCGGTCTCGGGCGCGGCCGGGCCGAGCTGGGCGCGGGCAAGCCGCCTGAGCTGCGGTCTACGGAACGTCCCCAACGCGGTCCCCCGGACATCTCCGGCCTGGAAAAACCGCCATCGTCCGGTCGCCTCGAGCTGCTCTTTGACCCGGTCCAGGGTTGGTCCCCGCGACTTTCGCCTGGACGCCCCCGCCGCTCGCCGCCGCGAGACAAGCCGCTCGACGGCCCCGGTCCATCCCTGTCGTAGCGCTCACGGCCAGCCGATGGGTAACCGCCCCGGGTGCTTGCCCCCGTCCTAGGCCCGCTGGTGCGACCGGTCGGCGCTGCCCCCGAGCCCCGGCGCCGGTCAGAACTGCTCGGCCCGCCGGCGCTCCCGGCCCTGGGCCCGCCCCCTGCACCCGCGCTAGCGGCGGCACCGAAATCACGCTTCGGTCGAGACGCGCCCGCCTCAGAGCCGTCCCTGCTCGAGCTACCGGTCCGGCGCGTACCTGGGGCGCCGCCGGCGCTGACGGCCCACGGCGCCCTGGTCGTTGCCGAGCGCGGCGCGCCAGCGCGACCCGAGCCCGTAGCCGACCGCCCTGACCCTACCTGTCGGCCACCCGTCGCCTGCCGCCCACGCGACGCGCTCCCCCCGGCCGCCGCCGAGGCACCGGCCCGCTTCTTTCCCTCGCCGGCCCGGCTCCCTCGCGGCTCACCCGCTCGAGCGCTACTAGAGGCCATGTCTGCCAGCATAATCACCACTCCTCGTCTCCAAAATCCGAACGCGCAAAGGTCCGTGCCGCCGCCGCGGCACGGACCTCTTAACAATTATCCCGGCGACGTCCTACTCTCCCAGGGGGCTACCCCCCAAGTACCATCGGCGCTGGCGGTCTTAACTTCCGTGTTCGGGATGGGAACGGGTGTGGCCCCGCCGCTATGGTCACCGGGAACCTTGCTCTATTTGTGGGGCACCCCCCGCGGGCTGCCTCTCCTTGAGCGTTCCATAGCGAGCACGAGCTGAGATTGCTCCCCAAGCCCTCGGCCGATTAGTACCGGTCGGCTGAACGCATTGCTGCGCTTACACCTCCGGCCTATCAACCTGGTGATCTACCAGGGGCCTTACCAGATCAAGTCTGTGGGAAACCTCATCTTGGAACGAGCTTCGCGCTTATATGCTTTCAGCGCTTATCCCTTCCGCAGGTCGCAAACCAGCCGTGCCCTTGGCAGGACAACTGGCACACGAGAGCTGCGTCCGTCCCGGTCCTCTCGTACTAGGGACAGCCTTCCTCAGGTTTCCAACGGCTGCACCAGATAGGGACCGAACTGTCTCGCGACGTTCTAAACCCAGCTCGCGTACCGCTTTAATGGGCGAACAGCCCAACCCTTGGGACCTACTTCAGCCCCAGGATGCGACGAGCCGACATCGAGGTGCCAAACCTTCCCGTCGATATGGACTCTTGGGGAAGATGAGCCTGTTATCCCCGGGGTACCTTTTATCCGTTGAGCGACGGCGCTT
>JBEKNX010000058.1:0-15536 GCA_049522375.1 Acidimicrobiales bacterium
CGCCATCGCCGGGAGCGGGCTCGGGCCACCCGGTCAACCTAGGCCGCGTCAGGCCCGCTCCGAGGCCAGGACGGCGCGCCGCGTCTCGCCGCTGCGCATGCCCGGCAGGAACAGGAAACCGGCCGTCACCACCGCCCCCAGGACGCCCACCCCCACCAGGGTCTGGCGAGCGCCGAGGGCCTCGGCCACGGGCGCCGTGAGGGCGTAGCTGAGCGGCAGCAGAGCCGTCGAGATGGCCCAGTCGATGCTGGAGACCCGCCCCAGCATGCTGTTGACGACGCGCCGTTGCTTGAGCGTGGCCCAGACCACGGTGCCGGCGGCTTCAGCGCCGTTGACCACCAGGGCGGCGCCGGCCAGGCCCCAGGCGCTGGTGGCCAGCCCGTAGCCAGCCACGGCCAGGGTCGCCAACGTCCACCAGCCATAGATCCACAGCATGGGCCGGCGGGGGTGCCGCCGGTGGCCGGAGACGATGGCCCCGATGAGCGCCCCGACCCCGCCGGCGGCCAGAACCTCCCCGTAAGTCGAAGCGCCCTGGTGGAGGCTGTTGCGAACCACGTAGGGCAACAGGACCTGGGTCGGGCCGATGAAGAGGAGATAAGTGAAGGTGGCGGAAAGGAAAGTCCCCCACAACCACACCTGGCTGCGGACATAGCGCAGGCCTTCGCCGATCTCGTGGCGCAGCCTCGCCCCGGTCTCCTGGCGCAAGCCGGCCCTCGTGGCCCCCGTCGTCGCCCGGTACCCGTCGATGGCCACCATGCGCCGGACGCACAGGGCGGAAAAGGCGAAGCTGGCGGCGTCCAGGGCAAAGGACCCGGACGGGCGCAGGAGGGCGACGGCGACGCCGCCCAGGGCCGGGCCGGCCAGCTGGAGGGCGAAGGGCCGGGCGAACTGCTCGATGGCGTTGGCCTGGACCAGCTCCGGGCCGGGGACGAGCTGGGGCACCAGGGCGTCGAACGACGGGGAGGCAAAGGCGGTGGCGGTGCCGATCACGGCGCCGACCAGGCAGAGGTCATAAAGGTGCGCCGAGCCCCCGGCCACCAGGGCAGCGAGGCCGCCCACGGCCAGAGCGCGCACGAGGTCGGCCCAGAACAGGACGGTGCGCCGGGACGAGCGGTCCGAGACCGCCCCCCCGACGAGGAGAAAAGCCAATTGGGGAGCGGACGTGGCCACGCCCACGTAAGCAAGAGCGGACGGGCGGTCAGAAATGGCGTACGCCTGCCAGGCCACGGCCACGATGAAAATGCCGTCGCCCAGGAGCGAAACGGCCATGCCCGTCCACAGGAGCCGGAAGTCCTTCCGGCGCAGCGGCGCCGTGATCAGCACGGAGCGCGCCCCATGCCGCCGGCGCTCTTCGGAGGCGGCATTAGGAGCCGGGTGGCTGCGCCCGCTGCATCTCGAAGCGCTCGGCGAGCTCGGACAGGACCTCGTTGAGCTGTTGTACCTCACTGTCGTCATTGGCCGCCGTCATCTGGACGCGGAAACCCACCTGGGAACGCGGCACCAGCGGGTAGGCAGCCAGGGTCACGTAGATGCCCCGCTCGAAAAGGAACCGGCCCACGGCATCGATGTCGTCGGCCCGGCCGAGGGGGAGCTCGATGACCGGGAAACCCGATGTGTTGAGCGTCCGCAATCCGAGTTTTTTGATCTGGTCCAGCACCTTTTTGGTCTTCAGGCGCAGCGAGGTGCGGATCTGGTCGCCTTCGGCGTCGTTGACCTTGAACCCGGCCAGGACGGTGGCCAGGGAGGCGATGGGCGACGGGCCGGAGTAAAGGTAAGGCGGGGCCGCCACCTTCAGGTAGTTCTTGAGCGAGGTGGGCAGGGCCATGAACGCGGCCAGGGACGAATAGGACTTGGAGAACCCGGCCACCAGGACGACGTTGTCGTAGCTCTCGTCGAAGTACCGCACGATGCTGTTGCCCCGGTGCCCGTAGGGCATCTCGCCGCTGGGCGACTCGCCGATGACCCCGAAACCATGAGCGTCGTCGACGTAGAGCAAAGTGTCGTAATCCCTGCAGATCCGGGCGTACTCCGGCAGGTCGGGGGCGTTACCGGTCATGCTGTTGACGCCGTCGAAGCAGAAGATCCTCGACATACCGGCGGGTACCGAGCGCAGGACTTCCTCGAGATGACTGGGGTCGTTGGCCCTGACCCGGTAGAGGGTGGCGCCGGCCCCCCGGGCGATGGCCGCCCCCTCGTAAATGGTCTTGTGCGCCTGGGCGTCGACCAGGACGGCGCCCTGGCCGGCCAGCACCGGGATCACCGAGGTATGGATCAGCGTGATCGTGGGCAGTACCAGCGTGTCGGGCGCCCCGAGCAGGTCGGTGAGCTGGTCCTCGATTTCCACGTAAGGACGCGGGCTACCGAGCAATCGCGACCAGCTGGGGTGGGTGCCCCACTTAGCGATGGCCCCCTCCACTGACGCCATGACCTCGGGGTGGAGGTCGAAGCCGAGGTAATTGCAGGAGGCGAAATCGCACAGCCACTGGTCCCCGACCCTGATCCGCCGCCCTTTCACCTCATCGATGACGGCGTCCATCATCGGGTGCGAGGCGCGCAGGCGCTCCAGGTCCGCCCACCGGCCGTCGACGCGGGCCTGCTCGGACGGTTTCTCCAGCGCCGGGCTGCTCGGCCCCGCCCACGTGCTCGTCATGCCTGCGTCTCCTCCACCAGGTCGTGGGCCTGTGAGGAAAGCTCTCCCGATACCATCAGGGGCAGGAGCCGCTCCATATCGCTGGGAGCGACCGGCTTGGCGAAAAGGAAGCCCTGCCCGTAGCCACAGCCCAGGGCCCTCAGGCCGTCAGCCTGCCGGGACTTCTCGATGCCTTCGGCCACCGTGTCCAGGTTGAGGGACCGGGCCAGCTGCACGATGGCTTCGGCCAGCGCCAGGGCCCTGTCCGAGTCGCCGACGTCGTCGACGAACGACTTGTCCACCTTCAAGATGTCGATCGGGAACCGCTTCAGGTAGCTGAGGGACGAGTAGCCGGTCCCGAAGTCGTCGACGGCGAAGGCCACGCCCAGCGCCTTCAGCTGGAGCATGCGGGCGATGACCGACTCGGCGTCGTGGACCAGCACGCTCTCGGTGATCTCGAGCACCAGGCAGCCGGGCTCCAGGTGCGCGGCCCGCAAGGCGTCGGAGACGTCCTCGACCAGCCCCTCGTGCTGGAAGTGCCGGGCCGAGATGTTGACGTTCATCTTGAGCCTTCCGGCCAGGCCGTGCTCCTGCTGCCAGAGACGTGCCTTACGGCAGGCCTCGCCCAGCACCCAGCGGCCGATGGGGATGATGAGGCCTGTCTCTTCGGCCAGGGGGATGAAATCGTTCGGCTCGACCAGGCCCCGTTCGGGGTGCTCCCAGCGGATCAGGGCCTCCAGGGCGACGCCCTCGCCGCCGGTCAGGCTGACTATGGGCTGGTAGTAGAGGACGAACTGGTCCTCGTCGACGGCCTGCTGCAGTTCGGCCGTGCGTTCGAGGCGGTCGCTCACCGCCTCCTGCAAAGAGGGCTGGTAGACCTCGTAGCCGTTCTTGCCCTTGGCCTTGGCCGCGTACATGGCTACGTCGGCCGCCTGCAGGAGCTCAGCGGGGCCCTCCAGGCCGAGCTTGCTGTAGGCGATCCCGACGCTGGCGTGGACGGGGATGAGGCGGTCGTTGACCGAGAACGGAGGCTTCAGGCCGGCCAGGATCCGCTCCGCCGCCAGGCAGGCGTCGGAAATATCTTCGGTCGCCTCCAACAGGACGGCGAACTCGTCCCCACCGAAGCGCGCCGCCGTGTCACCCGAGCGCAGCGAGCCCATAAGGCGCCCGGCCACCGCCACCAGAAGTTCGTCGCCGACGGCATGGCCCATGCTGTCGTTGACGAGCTTGAAGTCGTCCAGGTCCAAGAACAGCACGGCCAGCGAGGTCAGAGAACGGGCCGCCCGGGCCAGGGCGTGCTCGAGGCGGTCCCGGAACAGGGGCCGGTTGGCCAGGCCGCTCAGAGCGTCGTGGAAGGCCTGGTGCTTCAGTTCCTCCTCCAGGCGCTTGCGTTCGGTCACGTCACGCAAGGTGAGGACTATGCCCTCGACGGTGGGTTCCCCGAGCAGGTTGTTGGTCACGACCTCCACGTCCCGCCAGGAACCGTCACCGTGGCGTAGGCGCCATTCCGCCGTGACCGATGTGCCCGCCCGGAAAGCCACGCCTCCGTAGGCGGCGATGGCCCTTTCTACGTCGTTGGGGTGGAGCAGCGACGTGAGCCGCTTGCCCTCCAGCGAGCCCGGTTCGTACCCGAGGATGCGCTGCGCCGAGGGCGTCTGGTACGTGATGGTGGTGTCGGGGCGGGCGATGAGGATCACGTCGGAGGCACTCTGTACGAGGGTCTGGAACCGCGACTCGCTGCGCCGGGCATGGAAGGCTTCGGTCAGCTCCTCCCGGTCCAGCGCCAGGCCCACCTGGGCGGCCAAGGTCTCCAAGGTGTTGGTGAGGTCGATAGGCAGCTCGTCCGGGGTCTCGACCACGATCACGCCCTTCAGGTCCTCGGCCGTGACGATGGGGCACAAGAACAGGCGGTCTGTGACTGTCCCCGGCCAGGCGCCGTCCGGTGCCGGGGCCATGCAGCGCACGGCCCGGCCCGCCCGCAGGCCGGCCCACGCGTCGTCGGAAATGGTGCCCAGGTCGAACAGGGGGTCGCCCTCGTCCATGCTCGGCCCGGACACCACCGCGAACTCCCCGGTTATATCGGCCATGGCGAGGCTCACGGAAAACACATCGGCATGGCCGCCCACCAGGTCGCCCACGGCCCGCACGGTGGCCTCGTTGATGCCCGTCCGGCCGGGCGCCCCCACCAGCTGGGCCGCCTCCCGGCGCAGGACCTGCTCCCGGGATACGGCCTGTTTGTGGGCGGAGACCACACCGGACATGCGCAGGACGACCAGGAGGAACATGAGCGCGGCCACGGCGGCGATGACAGGGGCGTCCACGGGGTTGCCCAGCGACGTCTCGACGAGCAGGACGATGGGGGCGATGAGGGTGACGGCGCCGAGCATCAAGAGACGGGAGCGGCTGGTGAGCAGCGCCGTCAGCGGCCGGCGTTCGGAGAGCTCGCGCATCGACGGGTGGAGAGCGGCCGCCCCCCAGCAGCTGTAGAAGAGGACCCAGCCGATGTCGAAGGGGTTACCGTCGTGCCAGTTCCAGCCCGGGTGCAGGCCGGCCAGGCCGTAGACGGAGTCGGCCAGCAGGGTCCCCACCGTGCCGATGGCCAGCAGGCGGCCGGCGGCGTTGCGCAAGCCTCCGGCGCTCCAGAGGTGGGCCAGCATGGCCAGCAACAGGACATCGCCCAACGGGTAGGCGGCGGCCGTCAGGCGGACGAGCAACCCGCCCGAGGCCCGGACGTTGGGACCGATCAGGAAGATCCAGGACAGCAGGCCCACGCCGAGGGTGATGATCAGAGCGTCCAGGAGGCCGGCCTTGTCGCCGCCCGGCAGCCGGGCTCTCACCAGCAGGAGCAAACCGCAGGCCAGGACCGGGTACATGGTGATGTAGATGGCGTCGATGAACGACGGGAACGGGATGTTCTGCTGGCCCATTATCTGGTGCCAGGTCTTATAGATCGTGTCCCCGGTTATGAAAAGGGTGACGCCGGCGCCGATGAACCACCAGGCCATCCGCGCCCTGGGCCGGTACCGCCGGGCTCCGTAGACAATGGCGGCCACCGACGACAGGCCCAAAACCGTCCAGGCCGGGACCTGGCCCTTCCACTCCATCCAGGGGATGGCACCAAGCATGCGGGGCTTTCCGGAGGGGATCCCGAAAGGGAAGTAGACCAGGGCCACGACGGCCTCGAAGGCCAGGAACCATACCCAGGTCCTAGACGCCCGGGTTTTCGCCCGGTGAGCCCGTGCGCCAGGTACCTCAGGTAGGCCGGGCGGGCCAGGCACGCTCTGATCGCTCAAGTCCAACGCCGGCAAAACCGGAACGCGCCTCGTGGCCAGGCTCTTCACCTAGTTACCATCGGTCGGCCGACCGCGGGACTTAAGGCCTTATGGGGCGGGCACAGCGGGCCGGGGGCGGGCCGGCGGCCAGCGGGTCAGTTGTCGGTCTTCGGCCCTTCGGCTTGGGCGTGAGCGGCGCGCTCGGCCAGGAGGGCGTCGAGCTCGGCGCGCGTGACCGTCACGTACTCGCTCGTGGCGGGAGCAGCCGGCGCCGCCTGGGTGACCACCGGCGCGGCAGGCGCCACCGGCAGCACCGGCGCGGCGACCGTTGCGGCCACAGGGGTTGCCGGGGTGGCAGCCGCGCCCGTCCCCGCCTCCGCTTCGGAATGAGCCTTGCGGAACTCGCGCAGCGCCTCGCCTGTGTTTTTGGCCAGCTTCGGAAGTTGGCTTCCTCCGAAGAGCACCACGAACGCCACCAGGATGACGATCAGGTCATCGCTGCCCGAAAAAATCGTTGATAGCACAGCAACCCCCCTCCTCAGATAGCCGGTACTCCATTGTCAGATAATCGGCTAGACATTTATGAGCCTACCACCCCTGGGCAATCACGGGAGCCCCGCCGGCCGGGTGCGCTCCCGGCCTGACGGGGACATCATGATAGGATTATATGGTTGGTCAACGGTCCCGGGACCGTGCCTTTAGCGCTGAGCGCCGACGGCACGGGCGCTGAAGGCCGACTTTGCCGGGGTACAGACTTGCAGGAAGACGGGAGGCGATGTGCAGGCACTCGTTTGGCAGGGCGGCGGGCTCGTCGAGCCGGTCGAGGTGGCGGCGCCGGCCCCCGGGCCGGGCTGGGCATTAGTCGAGCCCGCCTACGTCGGGCTGTGCGGGACCGACCTACACATTTGCGCCGGCGAGCACCCCCGTGCCCGGCCCGGCATCGTCATCGGTCACGAGATCGTCGGTCGCCTGTCAGCCGCCTGTGGCGGGCTCGAGGCCGGCACGGCGGTTTTCGTCAACCCGCTCCTGTCGTGCGGGACGTGCCGGGCTTGCCGGCGCGGCCGCTCCCACGTCTGCGAGCAGCTCCGCCTCATCGGCATCGACATAAACGGGGGCGCCGCCGAGCTGGTGGCGGCCCCGGCCGACCACCTTTTGCCCTTGCCGGCCACGCTCGACCTACGCAGCGCCGCCCTGGTCGAGCCGGTGGCGGTGGCGGTGCGCGCCGTCCGGCGGGGAGGCCTGAGCCTGGGCGAGCGCGTCCACGTCATCGGCGCCGGCCCGATCGGGCTGCTCGTGGGCACCTGCGCCCGCGTGGCGGGGGCATCGTCGGTCACCTTGAGCGAGCCGGTGGCGCGCCGGGCCGAAGCGGCCGCCGCCTTCGGCTTCGAGCTGGTGGACGTGTCGGCTCAGGACCGCTCGGCCGATGTCGTCTTCGACTGCACCGGGCACCCGTCGGTGTCACCGACCGTGCTGGGCTGGGCGGCTACCGGCGGCACCGTCGTGACGGTCGGGACCTACCCGGGCGTGGTCGGGACCAACCTCCAGGACCTGCTGTTCCGGGAGCTGAAGATGGTCGGTACCCGCGTCTACACGCCTGACGACGTGGCCGCCGCCGTGGCGCTCGTCGCCCAGGGCGCCATCGACGTCGCACGCCTCATCACCGGCGTCCTTCCTCTCTCCGAGGGTGGGCATGCCATCGCTCAACTGCGGGCTGGGGGCGAGCTCAAGGTCCTCGTACAGGGGCCGGCAGCCGCGGGGTGGCCGGGGCGTTGACCGGGTAAACCGGGGGCTCGCCCCGCAGCACCGCGGCCGCGTTTTGGGCCACTCTGGTCCGCAGCTGCACCACGGAGCGGTCGGAGAGGTACGCCATGTGCGGAGTGGCCACCACGGCGGGGTGCGACCGGAGCGGGTGACCGGGGGGCAGGGGTTCCCGGTCGAAAACGTCGAGGCCGGCCCCGGCCACGTGCCCCGTCTCGATGGCCGCCTGAAGGGCCACCAGGTCGATCACGTCCCCGCGCGCGGTATTGATGATGACGACGCCCGGCTTGGTCAACGCCAGCGCGTCCCGGGAGACGAGGTGGTGCGTCAGCTCGGTGAGAGGGCAGTGCAAGGACAAAAAGTCGCACCCTCTAAGGAGCATCTCGAGGTCGGGGCAGACGACCACGCCGTCGTTCGTCATTTTCTCCGGCGGCACGAACGGGTCGTAGGCCCACACGTCCAGGCCCATGGCCAGCGCCCGCCGGCCGGTGGCGCGGCCGATGCGCCCGTAGCCGACGATGCCCAGGGCCCGTCCGTGCAGGGCCGGGGGCATGTAGGGGTCGTCGGCGCCGCGCCAACCGTCCTGGCGGATGCGCTCGCTGAAACCACGCAAATCCCTGGTCACAGCCAGGAGCAGCATTATGGCGTGGTCCGCCACGGTGTCGGTGGCGTAGTCGGGCACATTGGCAACCCATATACCGGCGGCGGTGGCGGCGGGGATGTCGACGTTGTCCACGCCTACGCCATAGCGCGCCACAAGGGCGCACGAGCGCGCCTGGCCCAACACGCGCCCGGTGACCGGCGCCAGCTCGACCATTATGACCTCGGCCTCGGCCAGGAGAGGTTGGTCGAGGACGTGCTGTTCGTCCCACACGGCGGCGTCGCCGACGGCCAGCCTCCCGCCCGCCTCCTCGATTATGTCTCGTTCGAGGCCGTGGTCCCGATATGAAGAATCGAGGAGAAGGGCAAGATGTCCCGAGCTCATCAGGCGGCGGCGCCGGCTCGGGGAGGCCGCGTCGGCCCGAAGCCGACACCGAGGTCGGTGAGGGCGAACTCGATCTCGTCCAGGTCGTCGTCGAGAAGGGTGAGGGAGCCTGCTCCGATCCAGCCGTCCACCTGGTCCGCTGAGCGCGACCCGCAGATGGCGCCGGTGACACCGCTCCAGCTCAGCACCCAGGCAACGGCGACCGAGGCGACGGTGGTGTCGTGGCGCTTGGCGATGGGGCGGAGCCGGTCCCGCATCTCCAGGTTCTTCTGCAACGCCGGCGGGGTGAAGTGGGAGAACTCGGGGTGCCACCGGCGCCAGTCGGTCGGGCTCATCATGGCCACTCGCTCAGCGGAGAAGCTGTCGGTGAGCAGGCCGGCCTGCATCGGGCTGTAGCAGACGACCCCGGTGCCGTTGTTGGCGCACCAGGAAACCAGCTCGGCGCCGGCTCGCCGGTCGATCAGGGAAAGTGGCGGCTGCAACGAATCCACGTGACGGACTTTTTCGCACCGCTCGAGCAGGGCGACGTCGAAGTTGGACACGGCGCCGAAGCGGACCTTGCCCTCGTCGATGAGCTCGCCCATGGCTCCCCATGAGTCCTCGACCAGGGCGCCCGATTGGTCGGGCCAGTGGAACTGGTAGACGTCGATCGGCTCGATGCCCAGGCGCCGCAGCGATGCGTCGCACTCCTGTTTCACCGAGCTCGGGCGCAGCAATTTCATAGGGTCACCGAATATGTCCGAATCAGACCAACGCAGGCCGCATTTGGTGAAAATGAAAGGCCGCTCGGCGGCGGGTATGCCTTTCAGGGCGTGCCCGACGACCTCCTCGGCATGCCCCCGCCCGTAAACCGCGGCGGTATCGATCCAGTTGACCCCGAGCGAGAGGGCGCGGTGCAGTGCCCTGACCGAGCACGAATCGTCCTGAGGCCCCCAGTTGTACTTCCAGTTCGCCCCCCCCTGTGCCCAGGTCCCGGCACCGACGACGGTTATTTGCATCCTGGTCCGGCCGAGCGGCCGCGTAGCAAGTGAGCTCATGGCTTAGCCTCCTGAGGTTCTGTCAACGTAGGACTGGCTTTATGGACGGTGGGCGAGAGCGCGGCCTTGACGACGGCCTCGACCGCCAGGTCGTCGAACGCGGCCCGCCACTCCTCGAGCGGGTAGATGCGCACCAGCCGGCGAGGGTCGACGGCACCGCTGGCCAGGAGCGCCAACGCCCGGTCCCAGGCCGAGTACTCGCTGGAGAACGAGAAGCGGATGTCGAGCGAACGGCGCATGGCTTCGTCGGCCGGGAAGGCGACGGTCTCACGGCCGCCGATCCCGAGGCAGACGATGCGTCCCTGCCGGCGCAACGACCGTACGGCGAGGGCGAGACCGCCCTCTGACCCGCTGGCCTCGACCACCAGGTCGGCGCCACGGCCTTCGGACAGCGCGCCCAGCCGGGCCTGCACTTCCTCCGGCTCGGTCGACACGGTGGGGATACCGAGGGAACGGGCGATCTCCATGCGGGCCTCGCTGGTGCTCAAACGGCCGGCCATGAGGACAACGGCGCCCGAGGCGCGCAACACGAGAGAGCTGAGCAGGCCGATCGGGCCCGCCCCCACCACCAGGGCCACCTCGCCCGGCCGCAGCTCGGCCCGGTCGGCGCCGGTGACGCAGATGGCCAGGGGCTCGGTGATGACGGCGACCTCGTCGGGGACACCGTCGGGGACCCGGTGCAGCAGCCACGCCGGCAGCGCCACCCGGTCGGCAAAGGCCCCGTCTATGCCGATGCCCTGCGAACGTTTTTCCGGGCAGAGGTGGACGGCGCCCCGCCGGCAGCTGTAGCAATGGCCGCAGGCCATGGCGTGCTGCTCGCACACAACGCGGTCACCGACCTTCCACCCGGTCGCCTCCGGGCCGACTTCGACGATGCGGCCCACGTACTCGTGGCCCATCACGACCGGCGGCCAGCTCTTGAACTCGTCGTGCCAGATGTGCAGGTCGGTCCCGCATATCCCGCACGCCGCCACGTCGACGACGACCCACCCCGGCCGGGCCGAGGGCGTCGGCCAGTCCGGGCGCAGCTCGACATTCCCGGGGCCGACTTCGAACTTGACCAGGGCCCTCACCGCGTCGCCCCTTGTTCCATCGATAGCTTCATGAGCCACTGCCTTCCGTTGAGGTCGTAAACGACATCTATTGCTGCGAGCCCTCAGCGACGCCGTTGCCAGCAGCTGAGGCGCCGGACGCAGTTCCGATCTGGCGCCGGTAGCTCTGCACCATCATCTCGATGAGCTCCTCCAGGGTCATCTCGCTGATGTTGCGGTCGATCGTCACGCGACCCTGCTGGATGACGTTGATGCGGTCACACAGCTCGAAAAGGTGCGTGTAGTTGTGGTCGATGACTATGACCGAGACGTTTGTCTGGCGGATCAGGCCCCTGACCATGTCGATGATCAGAGAGGTTTCCTTCGCCCCCATGGCCGCCAGGGGCTCGTCGAGCATCAGGATCTTGATGTTCTCCCCCTGGCGCATGGCCCGGGCGACGGCAATGGCCTGGCGCTGGCCGCCGGACAGCTTGGCCACGGGCACGTTTATGGAAGGGATGTCGACCTGGATATCGTCGAGGAACTGACGCGCCGCCGCCCGCATGGTCTTGTTCCCGAGAAAACGGAACCAGCCGCCGCGCGTCTGTTCCCGGTTGAGAAAGAGGTTGTGGTAGACGCTCAGCTCATCGACCAGCGCCAGGTCCTGGAACACCGTCTCGATGCCGTGGTGGCGGGCGTCCTCGACGGAGCGGAAATGGACCTCCTGGCCGTCGACGTAGAGCCGGCCGCCGTCGGGCGTGTACAGGCCGGTGAGGATCTTGACCAGCGTTGACTTGCCGGCGCCATTGTCGCCGACCAGGCCCAGCACCTCGCCCCGGCGCAGGTGCATGTCCACGCTCTGCAGCGCCACCACGGGCCCGAAGGTCATGGAGATCCCCTCGGTGCGCAGGACGTCTTCGCCCTGGGGTGGTCCCTGGGTAGCGACATCGGGCGTCATCGGCCCACCGGTGCCTTTCGTCGAGCGAACATCAGGTTGACGGCCCGGGCGAACGACCCGCGTCGCCTGAGGCCGGCCCGTTCGAGCTGGATGTTGAGGATCATGGCGGCCAGGATGGCTATGCCGAGGACCAGGTCGTAAGCAAAGGAGTTGACCCCCATGATGTGGAAGCCGTCCTCGAGGATCCCGAGCACCATGGCCCCGATGCAGGCGCCGATCATGGTCCCGCGTCCACCGGTAAGTGCCGTCCCGCCCAGCACGGCGGCGGACACGCCGTAGAACATGAAGCTCAGGCCGTCCGTGGCGGGGTCGATGGCGCCGATGTGCCAGCCGTCGAGGATGCCCATCAGGCCTCCCAACAACGAGCACATCACGAAACACCAGATCTTGATGACGTCGACCTTGATCCCGGACTCCCGGGCCGACTGGAGGTTGCCGCCGGTGGCGATGGTGTGCAGGCCGAAACTCGTCCGCCGCAACAGCACATGCATCAAGGCGACGATCACGAGTGCCCAGATGGCCTCGGACCAGGTCCAGAGGCCCATGAAGTCCGGCAGCCACCCGGTGCCCACGGGGACCGCCGGCGCCCCGTTGGACCCGATGAGGATTATGCCCTCGAGGGCGAAGGTCATCCCCAGGGTCGTGATGAACGACGGCACATGGAGCTTGACAGTGATAAAGCCGTTGACCGCCCCGATAAAACAGCAGATCAAAAGCGACCCGACGACGCCGGCCAGGACGGGGATGCCGATGTTGTTGAGGTGCATGACGATAAAGGGCGAGAGCACGTACACCTCGCCCACCGACAGGTCGATCTCGCCCAGGATGAGGATGAGCACCTCGGCGATGGCAAAAAAGGCGATGGGGGCAATGTAGGCGGCCATCGTCTGGGCGTTGGCATTGGTGAAGAAGTACTGGGACTCGATGGTGAAGAACACCAGGAGGGCCACGCCCACCAGGGCAATGACGGCCTCCTGGCGTTCGAGTACCTGCCGGGTCAGGCGCCTCACGCCCGAGGACGGTGGGAGGCGTCCGCTCCCGGGCGCGGGGACGTCAGAGCTCATGCGCTGCGGAGTCCCGGGTTGGGGCGATGTCGCCACTGTTGTCGGCATGAGGTGCACACCTTGCTCGCGTCGCGTCCGCTTCCTGGCACAAGTCGGGGAAGTTCGTGGTTGACATGCATGGAAGATCTTATTGTCCGTGGGTAAACGAGGAGCCTTAGCTGCTCCCACCGCGCCGATGGGAGCAGCCGGGGCCCTGGTGCCGATTTTGAAATTACTTAGTTGCCGGTCCCCTGGCCCTGGGGCAGGCTGATCGTCTTGGGCGGGGTGAACACCACCGGCGCCGTGCTGGAGCCTTCCCAGCTGTCCTTGTTGAGAAGGTAGCTGCCGACGGTCTCCTTGGTCACGTACTTCATCCCGGTGTTGACGTTCATGGGCGAGAACAGCCCACCCGAGATGTTGTAGTAGAAGAGCTCCACGATCGAGAGGAACCCCTGGAAGTAAGCCTGCTGGTCGACCGTGAACACCAGGTGGCCGGCGGCGATCTGCTCCAGGACGGGAACGCCGACGTCAAAGGCGGCGCCGCCGACACCCTTGGCGGCCAGGCCCAACTTCTCGATGCAGGTGGCGACGGCGATGCCGTTGCTGCCGCCGCTCGAGAACATGAACTTGACATCGGGGTGCCCGTGGTACCAAGCCTCGGTGGTGGCGAGCGCCGGCCCTTCGGTGGCGCCCACACCGACCTGGACGAAGTCGATGCCGGCGGGCTTGAAGACGCTGGCGGCGCCGTCCATGCGGGGCTGCTCGTTGAGCGAGCCGGGGACGCTGATCATGCCCCCGACCAGGTCGCCCTTCTTGACGTAGGTCAGGATCTTCTGGCCCACAGCCACGCCCGCCTTGAAGAGGTCCTGGCCGATGTAGGCCATGGCGTTGTTGCCCTTGCCGGTCGGAGATTCGGCGTTGTAGGCGATCACCGGGATGCCGGCCGACAGCGCCTTGTCCGTAACAGCATTGAACGCGGTGGGGTCGACTATGCAGCAGGCGATGCCGTTGACCTTGTCGTCGATCGCCACGCTGAACGCGTCGACCATTTCGGGGACGATGTCGTTTTCCGAACCGCTCCAGGTGTAGGAAGTGCCCAGCAGGTTGCTGGCGTCGGTTGCCCCGCTACGGCAGGCGTTGAAGAAGGGGTCGGCCGTGACGTGGCACACCATGGCAAACCTGTAGGCCGGGTATGACGGGAACGGGTTCTTGGTGGCCACCGACGACGATGCTTGCGCACTGCTGCCGGTGAAAATGTCGCCGAGGCCCCCCAGAAGCGGTACGGCGGCGGCGGTAATGCCTGCGTTGCGCATGAAACGGCGCCGGGAGAACTCGCGTACCTTCGGGTCCACTTCTCTCCGCTCGGACTTGGCCATTTGTGTCTCTCCTTGCTCCCCCTTACAGGGATTGAGATTGCCGGGGCCCGGCGTTCGCCTGAGCCCCTTGCTGATCGTAGGCCTGGGATGATAGGATGTCAACATGGTACCGCGACAGGCCAGGTCCCGCAAGGTACAGGTGGGGACGTCGGCGCTGGCCGGTCCCCGCTGGTGGTCGACGCGCAGCGGTACAGTTGGAGGATTATTTCTCACCGGCTCTCGTGCTCGCTTCAGACTGGTGGGCCGCCATGACTGACACGCGCACCGCAGTCATCGACTTCCGGTCGTTCGAGCCCTACTACGTACAGCTCACGCGCATCTTGCTGAAGGACCTCGAGACCAACCGGGCCGAGGGCCACCTGCTGCCCTCCGAGTCGGAGCTGTGCGCCCAGTACTCGGTCAGCCGCACCGTGGTGCGCCAGGCGCTGGCGGACCTGGAGCGCGAGGGGCTCGTCCTCAAGATCAAGGGCAAGGGCACCTTCGTGACCGGGCGCAAGATGGACACGAGCTTCATCCAGGACACGCTCGGCTTCTACGAGTCGATGGTAAAAGCCGGCCACGTCGTACAGAGCCGCATCCTGAAGCTCGAGACCGAGCCCTGCGGCGTCGACACCGCCCGGGTGCTCGAGATCGGGGTGGGCGAACCGGTCGTGCAGTTCGACCGCGTGCGCAGCGTCGACGGCCGGCCGGTACAGGTGGTGCGGGCCTCCATGCCCGCCCGGCTGTTCCCGGGGCTGGCCGACCTGGAAATGACGGACCGGTCCCTGTACCAGGTGCTGCGCGACTCCTACGGCGTGCGGCCGGCCAGCGGGCACCGGGGCATCGAGGCGGTGGCCCTGACCAAACACGACGCCGACCACCTGGGGGTGCCCAAGGGGACACCGGGGCTGCGCATGTACAGCATCACCCGCTCGACCGACGATGTCGTGTTCGAGCATTTCATTGCCTATTACCGGGGCGATAGCTTCCGCTTCGAACTGGAGATCGGGTCTCGCGCCGCCTTGTGAGCCCAGCCGGCGGCGGTGCCGGCCGCCCCGGCCCGGTGGCCCGGAGATCGTGAGGCCCTGCCCGTCGGGCGTTGCGTCAGGAGACCGGCGGCTAATGTCAGAGGGCACCCTCCACCCGGTGGGGCACCCGAGGCCGTCCATATGAGCCGTACCGAGCGGGCCTACTTCTAGAGTGCCACCCGAGTCTGTCCTTGCCATAGACGCCGGGACGCAGACGGTGCGCGCCGCGCTCGTCGCGCCGGACGGCTCGGTGCGCGACCTGGCCACCAGCCGTCTGCGCCTGTCGACGCCGCAACCGGGCTGGGCCGAACAGGACCCTGAGCGGTGGTGGGCGGCCACGGCCAGCAACATCACGGCGGTGATGGGCCGCAACCCGGGCACGCGCGTGGCGGCCGTCGCCGTTTGCGGGCAGATGCACGGCGTCGTCGCCCTTGACGCCG
>JBEKNX010000059.1:0-15509 GCA_049522375.1 Acidimicrobiales bacterium
GCCGGCGGCATGGAGTCCATGACCCGTGCCCCTTATCTCCTCTTGGACGCCCGTTCCGGGTACCGCTACGGGGACGGCGTGCTCGTGGACTCGATGCTGTGCGACGCCTTGACCTGTGCCCTGGACAACGTCTCGATGGGGTTGGCCACCGACCAGTACAACGACAACGTCCTCTCCCGAGCTCGCCAGGATGCGTTCGCCGCCGCCTCCCACGAAAAAGCGGCCACCGCCGTCAAAGAAGGCTGGATGGAAGAGGAGATCGTCCCGGTGAGCATCCCGCAACGAAAAGGCGATCCCCTCATCGTCGAGACCGATGAGGGGATCCGCCCGGGGACCACGGTCGAATCGCTGGCCCGGCTCAAGCCTGTCTTTGCTGGCACGGGGAGCATTACCGCCGGCAACGCGTCGCAGATATGTGACGGGGCCGCCGCCGTCATCGTCATGTCGGCTGCCGTGGCCGAAGCCCTGGGCGTCCAACCCCTGGGCCAGTTCATCAGCTATGGACAGGTGGCCGGCCCTACTCCCTCCCTGCTCCACCAGCCGGCCAACGCCATCAGCAAGGCCCTGGCCCGAGCCGGCAGCGGTATCGACGATGTCGACCTTATCGAGATCAACGAGGCGTTTGCCGCCGTGGCCCTGGCGTCCATGGACGCGCTAAAGATCCCCGAGGAAAAGGTCAACGTCAACGGTGGGGCCATCGCCCTCGGCCACCCGCTCGGCATGTCGGGGACCCGTCTGGCCCTGACTGCCCTGCACGAGCTGAAGCGTCGAGGAGGCGGGCAAGCCGTCGTGGCCCTGTGTGGTGGCGGGGGTCAGGGGGACGCGCTCTTGCTCCGCTCACTCTCCTAAAAAAACCAGGTCATTCGCCGAGGGAGGCACCCCACATGGTATGCTTGATATAGTTAGCAGTTGAGAGCTATAATAAGCAACACAAGACATTCCATAAGGCGGGACCCCCGCCCATAACCCCAGGAGCCTGAAATGCCCGAAACCACCACTACCACCACTAAGCCCAAAGCGACGAACGCCGCCAAGACAGCTGAGTACTCTGCAGCTGTTCGGGACGAGATCATCGCCTCGGTCAAGCAGGCCCAGCAGTTCACCCTCGACGCCGTGACCACGTGGGCTGACGTCGTCGGCAAGGTCGTCCCCGAGCTCCCCGCGTTCCCCTTCGTCCCCGAGTTTCCCGCGTTCCCCTTCGTCCCGGCGCGTGCCGAGGTCGTCGAGGGCCTCGGTACCGTTTTCGGGATGGCCGAGCAGCTGTTGGCTTCGCAACGCAAGTTTGCCGCCGACCTCGTCAACGTGCTCGTCCCGGTCAGCTAAACACCTCCGGTAGTGGCAAAACCTGGAAGCGTCCTCTAACCTGGATATTCCCCAAGCAGCGTAGGGCTCGCTTAGTCACAAAGACTTTTGCGAGAGGCTACTACGGGCAGGAAAGTTGGGGCTCAACCGGCCCGGTCCACCAGAAGATGAAAAGCCTCGGGCCCGCGGGCGGCCACGTCGGCCCGGTCCCCCAGGCACGGCAGTTGCGAGCGGTAACAGCGTACCATGGCCTGTTTCTGGGCGGTACCGGGGCTGGTCGGGGGACCGGCCGGCTCGAGGGTAAAACCGTGGTGCTCCAAGCGTTCTTTGGCCGCGACCACTTCCCCTGGCACCTCCCAGCGGTAGGGGAGCTCCTCGTAGACCAGCCAGCGGCGCTCGGGCATCTCCCGGGCCAGGCGCAGGCATGCCCGGGCGGTCATCTTGTGGTCGCCGTGCCACAAACCGAGGGGCACGAACCACGTCCCCACGTCGGTACCCGCCACCCCAGCCCGCAGTTTTTCGACCACCTCGGCCTCCAGCGCCGGGTCGGCCAGCTTGGCCTGCGCCGCATGCACGGCCCCGGGCCGGAAACGGGCCAGGGCGACCGGGCGCCCGGCCCGGTACTGCTCGTCCCAGAAATCGAGCCGGTGCGCCTCCGCCCCGACCACGGCCATGGCGTCGTCGTCTTCGACCTGGCGCAGGCCCATCACGTCGTCGCCGGGCTGGAACGACCCCGAGAGCCGGTCCCATTCCGGCAGCGGGCGGACGCTTTTGGGACCGGAGCTAAAAACGGTGACCACGTGGCTCCCCGGGTGGGCGCCCAGCATCTGGCCGCAACTGAGGGCGGCGTCGTCCATGTGGGGCGAGACCACCCCGACGGGACCGGAGCGGAGGGGCCCAGCGCTGTCAGTCACGACCGGCTCGGCCGGCCCAGGGCCGTCATTCATGACCGGCTCCGGGCACCGAGGGCACGCCCTATGGCGGCCTCGATGCCGTCGACCATGAGCTCCACCGAGAAGTGGTCCCGGACGTGGGCGGCGCACCGCTCGCCCAGGTCAGGTTCGCGCTCCTGCCAGCCCCGCAGCCCGGAGAGCACGCCGGCCAGGCCGGCGGCGTCGCCCCGCTCGAACAGGAAACGCTCGAACGGGCCGCTCAGCATCTCGGGGATACCGCCGACCCGGGAACCGGCCACGGGGCGGCCGGTGGCCAGCGCCTCGATCACGGTGCGGCCGAAGGGCTCGTCCCAGGTCGAGGGCACGACGGCGACATCGGCGGCGTGCAAGGGCGTGACAACGTCCCGGCGGGCGCCGAGGAAGCGCACCGTCCCGGCCGGGGCCAACGCCTTGAGATGGTCCAGGTAGGCCTGGTGGTCGCTGTGCAGCACAGGCGCGCCCACCACCAGCAGCTGGGCTTCGTCGGGCGAGAGGGCCAATCGCCGCCAGGCGTCGAGGAGCACCTCCACTCCCTTTTCGGCGTCGAGGCGCCCGACGAACACGGCCACGAACAGGTCCTCCGGGATGTCGAGCTCGACGCGCGCCGCCTCCCGTTCGGCGGCACCGCCCTGCGGGTACTCGGCTGGGTCGAGGCCGGCGTAGACGACGTCCACTTTGCCGGGGTCGATGCCGGCGGCCAGCCACACGTCGCGCGTAAAAGCGGAGTTGGCTACGAAGCGGCTGACCTTGGCCGACAGGGAGGCCAGGTAGCGGGGACCGGGCGTCTGGGTACCGCGCCAATGGCAAACGACGGGGGCGGGCGACAATTTGGCCGCCTGCAACGCCCATTCGGCGGCGAACGTCCGGTTCATGTAGTAGACGTCGGGCCGGCACTTGGCGGCCAAGGCCACCGCCGGCAGCAGGCGCACGTGTTCCAGCAAAGCCCGCGCCCGGCTCTCGGGGAAGGTGTAGTCCGAGTAACGGACGTGATGGACGGACGCGCAAATACGCCTGAACTCGGGGACGAGGTCACCGCCCTGCCCGTATATCAAGTTGACGCGGTGGCCGCGGCCGGCGAGCCCGCGCGCCAATTGGAACGTGCTCCTTTCCACACCGCCATCGGACTGGGCTCGGTGGACGTTGGTGACGATGATCACTTAAGGCCTTTCTCGTGGGGGCCGTCCCCGTCAGCCCGGCGCCGGGAAGGCTACGCCGCGCCCTTCTGGCCCGCCCGGGCACCCGACGGCCTACTCCCTCGTACATGAAACCGGCGGATCCGACGATCGCCGGCGACAGGCAATGATTTCGAAGCCAACCCGTTTTGTCACCCGTCTATTATCCCTTACCTCAGGCCCGGGGTTGACAGGCAGGTTGGTGGGACGATCGGCGGCCGCCACGGCGGTTTCGTCACTCACCGTACTGGGGCCGAGAAAAAAAGGAAGCTCCCGCCGAGCCGGTGCTACCCTCCGCAATTAGAGCCACAATGGTGCATATCAGCCCCTCACTTGCCGGCGAGGGTGTTGGCGCGCGAGCGCAGGCCACCTGGGCCCGCTCGTGCGGTCCTGCCCTGCTCGCCCTCGGTTGTTTCGCCGCGCTGTTGGTGCCGTCGGCGCGCACCGGGGGGGCGACCCGCTCTGGCTACGGCTTCGTGCGGGCCGCTCAAGCGTCCGGGCTCCTGCATGGGCCGTGGGCTCATGTGCTCGGCTGGTCGCTGCTGGCCGTGCCCGTGCTCGCCGGTTTCTCTGGGGCCGCCGCCGTCCTGCGGGCGGGCAAGGCGTCGGTCGTTTTCTGCGGGCTGGCCGGCCTGGTCACCCTGGCTTTTTCCACATGGCTGTTCGTCAAATTGCCAAACGGCGTCCCCCTCGGCCCGTGGGTAGGTGCGGTCCTGGGGACCGGGGCCGTGGTGACCACCCTTCGCTACGTCACACAAGGGAGTGTTCCTCATGCCCGATGAAACCAGTTGGGGCTCATGGCAACAACTACCGCCGCTGGGCCCGTCAGGCCCGCAGCCTCCGCAAGGCCAAGGCCCGCCGCCTCCGGACGGACCGCCGCCCGCCTTCGGCGCCGAGGCCCCGGGGGACGGGCCGGGGCCCGAAGCCCGGGCGCCCGAGGTCGCCATCCTGCCCGAGGCCCATCGCCGGGCCAAGGGACGCATTTTCCTCACCATTGCCGCCGCCGTGGCCCTGGTGGGCGCGGGGACGGGCACGTCGCTGGCGCTGTCCAGCAGTAGCGCGGCCGGGGCCAGCACGCCGGCGGGGGCAGTCACCGACCTGTTCACCGCCCTGGGCAACAGCGACGTCATCGGCATGCTCGACGCCGTGGCGCCAGGTGAGCGCGACGCCATAGAGCCGGGCCTGCAAAACATCTTCGACCAGTTGAAGCGGCTCGGGGTACTCTCCACCGGCGCCGACCTGGGCGACCTGACCGGGCTTTCCGCCCAGTACAAGGGCTTTACCACGAGCACCGACCAATTGGCCCCGGGCGTGGCCGCGGTCACGGTCACAGGTGGGAGCGTCACCGGCTCGGTCGACCCCAGCCAGGTGCCATTGGCCAGTTACTTCAAGGATCTTCTCGGCGCCGCGCTCAACGGCCAGCCGCAAACAGGGACGTCGCCGTCGACCAGCCCCTTCGTGGTCGGCACCGAAGAGGTCGGGGGTAGCTGGTACGTGAGCCTGGGCTACAGCATCGCCATAAACGCCCTGAAGGGCGGGGGCCAGAGCGGGGCGCCCCCCGCCGCCTCCGAGGCGTTGCAGGCGACGGGGGCGTCAACGCCCCAAGGTGCCGTGCAGGACCTGTTCAACGACGTCTCCAACCTCGACCTCGAGGGCCTGCTGGCCGACCTGCCCCCCGACGAAATGGCGGCGTTGGACGCCTATGCGCCCGACTGGCTGCCCCAAGCGCTGTCCGCCATCAGCTCGGTTAAAGGCGACGTGAGCATCACGTTCGGCAACCTGAGCTTCACCACCCAGTCCCTCAACGACGGCACCCTGGTCCAGGTCGGCCAGGGCATGACCGTCAATGTCAGCGCCCACGGGGTGCAGGTCAACTACGCCAACGGCTGCTTTACGGCCACCTACCAGGGCCAGACGACCCACGAGTGCCGGAGCCAGGAGTCCCAGACGATCGACAAGGTCCTCCAAGTCCTCCCGCCCGCCGTGCAGTCGATCGTCGAACGCATCTCCCACGCTACGCCGGACGTGGGTTTTGTGACCGTGGAGGAAAACGGCAGCTGGTTCGTGAGCCCCACCCGCACCGTTCTCCAGGAGATCTCGGCCTCGCTCGCCCTGTTCCAGCCGTCGGACATCCAGACCTTCATCTCCAGCGCGTCGGCCATCAAGGCCGATCTCGAGAAGTACTTCCAGCAAGAAGTACTTCCAGCAATTGGCCACCAACGTGGGCGGCCAGGTCCCATCGCTGGCACCGTTCGTGCACCAGACCAGCTAAGGGTCGTGCACCAGACCAGCTAAGGGGCCGAGCGCGGGGCGTCAGGCGTTGGCGCGCCGCAGGCCGAGGCCGGGGGCCCGGACGTAGCCGGCCGGGACGCAGTCCACCATCATTTTCCTTATCGTTTCGGCGCTGTCGGCCACCGCCCTTAGGTCGACGACGGCCACCACATCGCTGAAGCCGGCCGTCGTCAGCATTTCGCCCAGGTGGTCCCGGATCTGGGCCACGAACCAGGCCAGCGGCTCGCCCAGCTTGACCTCGTCGAAGCTGATCGGGGGGTCGTCGGCGGGGACGTGATAGTGGGGGGCGTCAACGAAGTCGTCGAAGCGGAGCAGCTCCTTCAGCCTGCCTCCGGCCGGCCCGTACACCCGCAGCGTGGCGCCCGCTCCCCGGAACGAGGCGGTGAGGTGCAGGCCCCCGACGTCCAGGTCCATCTCCCGTCCGTCCGAGGAGGTCCTGGGCTGGGGGCCCGCATCAGTCATAGTGCCGCCCTTCCGGGGAGAGTTCGAAGTGACCAAGCTACGGGACCAGGCTACGGCAGCTCGGTCCTCTGACCGGCGCTACGTTGGGACTTTCGGCCCTGCTCAGGGAGGGCATTAGCTCCCGAAGGGGGCTCGTTCGCTTAAGACTCTGGCGCTGCCGGTCGAGAAGTTAACGTGGCGGCGCGGTCCCGGCGGACGTTGGCAGGCACTCTAGGGATCGTCCTGATGGTAATGGCTGGGACGGGGCCCGCGGTGGCCGCTCCTGCTTCTGTCCCCCTGGCCCAGCCGGCCTCCGCACCTTCCACGGCGTCGCCTTCCCCGCCGGCCACGACCGTACCGCCGCCGGCTGGGACCGTGCCGCCGCCGGCCGGGACCCTGGGCACGGTCCCGCCGGCCAAGCCGGCAGCCAACTGCGCCCCGGCCTGGGCCAAGGCGCTCACCGGCGCCGGTGCCCTCGGGCTCATCGACTACTGCCGGGCCCAACAGGGCATCGGGCCCCTGCGCCTGCCCTCCAACTTCGACCGGCTCAGCGTGCCCGAGCAGATGCTCGTCATCATCGACCTGGAGCGGGTCAACCGAGGGGAGGTCCCCGTGGCCGGCCTGACCGCCCCGCTGGACCACCTGGCTCAACAGGCGGCCGCCACCGGTAGCGACCCGGCCATCGGTTTCGGCGATATCTGGGAAGGGGGCCCGATCTCGACGGCCGAGGCTGACTACGGCTGGATGTACGACGACGGCTACGCCGGCAGCAACACGGGCTGCACGGCGCCCGGCGGCGCCCAGTGCTGGGGCCACCGCGACATCATCCTGGCCGACGATGTCCCGGGTGCCCTGGTGGCCGGCGCCGGTTTCGAGACGGGCCTTTCGTATGGCAACTCCTATACTCTTGGCCTGGCCGGCTATGCCCCGGGCTCGAGGCTGGTGTTCAGCTGGGCCGGCGAGCTGCGGTACTTCCGCGTCGCCCCCAGCATCGAGCCTCTTGCCTCCAGCCACGCGGGCCAGCCCGTCCCCGTCTCGGAGTAGGCCTCAGCGTCACGCGGCGCCGGGCCCGAGGACGAGCCGGAGCGGGGGAGCGGGGCAGTGGCCGCCGCCCAGCAGGCTCTTGATGGCGGCCCGGTCGATGTGGTCGGCGACGAGGTCGCCCAGCCGGTCCAGCTGCGCCTCCCGGATGGCGGCGAACGACGTGGCCGGGGCGACCACGAAACGTCGCCCGCAGGTCCGGGCCACGTCGGAGAGGTAGGTGCGCCGGAAGGCGTCGTTCTCCAGGAGGCCATGCCATACCGTCCCGGCCACGGCACCGACGCGGCAGCCCTCGTCGGCCACCAGTGGTTCCCCGCCCTCTCGGCTCACCACGCCGTGATGTACCTCGTAGCCTTCCACGACGGTGCCGTCGGCCAGGGCCCGGCGCGGGCGGGCCAGCACCTTGTCCGGCCCGAAGTGCGTCCGCACCGGGAGCAGCCCGAGACCAGGAGCCAGCCCCGCCCCGCTCTCGACCGGGTCGTCGATCGAGGTCCCGAGCATCTGGTATCCGCCGCAGATGCCGAGCACGGCCCGGCCCCCGGCGGCGTGACGCTCCAGGGCGGCGTCTAAGCCCCGTTCACGCAGCCAGGCCAGGTCGGCCACGGTGGAGCGGGTCCCGGGCAGCACCACCAGGTCGGCGTCGGCCACCTCGGCCGGCCCGGTAATGAAGCGGACGACGACGCCAGGTTCGACGGCGAGGGCGTCGACGTCGGTGTGGTTGCTCATCCGGGGCAGGGCCACCACGTGCACCCGCAGGACGTCGTCGCCGAGGGGCGGGCCGCCGGACAGCAACAAGGCCCGGTCGACCGAGTCCTCGGCGTCCAGGCCGATGCCCGCCACGAAGGGGAGCACTCCGAGCGTGGGACGGCCGGTGAGCTGGGCGAGCATGGCCAGCCCGGGCTCGAGCAGGGCCCGGTCACCGCGGAACTTGTTCACCACGAACCCGGCGATGAGCTCCTGGTCGGCCGGGCCAAGTACGGCCAGGGTCCCGACGAAGGCGGCGAACACCCCACCGAGGTCGATGTCCCCGACGAGCAGGGCGGGGACGCCGGCGGCCCGGGCGAAGCCCATGTTGACTATGTCCGAGCCCCGCAAGTTGACCTCGGCCGGGCTGCCCGCGCCTTCGCAGATGACGACGTCGAAGCGGGCCGCCAGCTGGGCGAAGGCGTCGGTGACCACGCCCAGCAGCCCGCCCTGCACGTCGCTGCGGTAGCGGCCCGCCTCGTGCTCGCCCACGGCCCGACCGAGCACGATCAGCTGGGCGGTGCCGCCACTTCCCGGCTTGAGCAGCACCGGGCCCATGACCGCCTCGGGCTCGATGTAGCAGGCCCGGGCCTGGGCCGCCTGCGCCCGGCCGATCTCTTCCCCGGCCCGGGTCACATAGGAGTTGAGCGACATGTTCTGTGCCTTGAACGGCGCCACCCGCACGCCCTCCCGGGCCAGCCACCGGCACAAGCCCGCCACCACCACGCTCTTGCCCACTCCCGACGAGGTCCCCACGACCAGCAACGCGCCCATGGCCCGAGGCTACGGTCAGCGGGCCCGACCCGCCCTTCGTGCTCTCAGCTGGTCAGGGCGTCTCCGGCGCCGGAGGCAGCCCCAGGACGGCGCTCACCGGCCGGTGGTCGCTCCCACGAGCGCGGCCGGCCCGCCCCGAGCGGATTGAGATCTCCGGTCCCGCCAGGATGTGGTCGATCCGCAGCGCCGCCGGGCGCCACCACCTGTTGGCCGGCCAGGTCGCTCGCCAGCCGCCGAAGGCCCGAGTGCCGGCGTTGCTCCACCGGGAGCCGACCAGACGAGCGAAGCTGCGGTGCTGGAGGGTGGCGTTGAAGTCGCCGACAATTACCGTGCGCTCGCCTTCAGCCCGGGCGGCGATGTCGACAAGCTGTGCCCGCCAGTTCCTGATTTGGTACCCCACGGGGCCCCAAGTGTGGACGACGAGGAGGCGAAAGGGGAGCGCTCCGGGTACCAGGACCGTCCCATCGAGCTGAGGATGGCCCCGGGTCCACCATTTTTCCACCCGCTCCAGGGGGAACCGACTGATTAGGGCCAACCCCTTGGACCCGTCGGGACCGTCGGGCTCGACCTTTCGCCATGGGTACGTCGAGGGCGGGAGGACAGCCTCGATGGCGTCCAGGTGATGATCGGTGACCTCGGCCAAGCCCACGACGTCATGTTCACCGGCGGCCAACTCGGCCAGGATGCGCTCGACGTCAGTGTTGCTGCGCCACACGTTGGCAAAGGCCACCCGCAGCTGCGGCCTGTCGGCACCCTCTCCGGCGCTGGCGGGGGGCTTGGTCCACGGCCAGGTGCACTTGGCCTCGTACGCCACGAGCCCTCCCGCCAGGCCGGCCAGGGTGCGCCGGCGAGTGAGCAGGGCCCCGGCCAGCAGTGCCCCCGATGGGGCAAGTAGCCAGGGGGTCGCCGCCGTAATGGCGACGTCGACGGTCGATCGTTCCGGCCGCACCGCCCGCACCAAAGCGGCGCCGCTCAGCGCTATCCCGAGGCTCCAGCCCATGTCGGTCCAGGTAGTGGCGGCCTTGAACCGGGACATCCCAACGTTGTACCACAGCCGAGGCTCGGGACACTCCCGAGGTGATTGGCCTGGAACGCTCCGGTGCGCACGCCCGAGCGGTCGCAGTGGCTGGATCCCTCAGGTCGCTCCCAGCGCAATGACCGGGAGGCCGAGGTTACGCGCGGCTGCAGGCAGCGCTCGACGTGGGTAACGAATGTCGCCAACGCCTCCTTGCCAAAAGACGCGACGTGTTCGGTGGTCGCCAAGTGGATGGCAGTCGTCGGCGCCACGTGATGCCCCGAGCGGTGACTTGTCGATGAGAATAGCCAAAATGCACAGAACCGGTCACAACCTGCTGCGCACCTTGCGTTTGGTGCCGCCCGGGTTGTCCTGGGCAGCGGTAGCCGCCTTGGCAGTCGTTACCGTCTTCCACCTGAGTCACCGGGAGCCATTGACACTCATTGTCGGACTGATCGCCGCCACCCCGTGGATCTACATGCTGGCATGGGTGACGGCATCGATCGGCTTATTTAGCCGCCGGCCGGCTCTGGTGGCCACATCGCTGGTGCTAGTGGGCCTGCAGCTTTGGTGGGTGGTGCCCGATTTCGACCCCATCTCGCACCTCTCGCCGCGAGTCCCCGGCGATGTGTCACTGCGCTTGTTCGACGCCAACGTCAGCCAGTCCAACCGCAATCTCGACGAGATAGCGGGGGAGATCCGACGGGACAAGCCTCAGGTGGTGACCATGGAGGAACTTACGTTCCTCGGCCTGCGCTCGCTCAACGAAACAGGCGCGATGACCAACTACGCGTACAAGCTGGTCCGGCCCGCCTACGGCTCTTACGGCATGGCGCTGTGGTCGGTGTTCCCATTGGCGGGAGCCACCGAGTGGCTCGCAGTGGGCCACCCCGAGCTACGGACGTGGCTGGAGCTGCCAGGAGGCCGGCACTTGCGAATCGACGTCCTGCACACCACCGCTCCCGTCGGAAAGGGAGAGCCCTGGGGCTGGTCGGACCAGTTGGAGGCGATATACGCCGAACTGTCGCACGAACCGCGCCCGCTGGTGGTTGTCGGGGATCTCAACGCCACGTGGTACGACTGGCACTTCCAGGCACTGCTTGGCCTGGGCCTGCGTGACGCAGCCGTAGTGGCAGGCAGGGGCTGGCAGATGACCTGGCCCAGGGACCAGGCTCCCGTGGTCCCTTACCTACGCATCGACCACGTGCTGCTCTCATCCTCCGTCTCCCTGCAGAGCTACTCATTGGGCGATGGTGAGGGTAGTGACCACCACCCCTTACTTGTCCAGATTGTGCTTGGCTTGACAAAAGGCCGTGATCGTCATGGTGTGACGTAGAGTCAATCGAGGTGCGGCCAGATCACCGAGATGTGTGGACGTGCTCCTTTCATCCAGTTGCGAAGACGCCCATAGGGGTGCCCGACATGGAGGGGCGGTGGGACTGCTGTGAGGGGCTACTGTCGTAACAGGGGTTTCGCTCGTGACCTGGTGCTTGGGGGGAGGGTACGCCCTAGTCCTAATGCGACGGCGAAAGCCCGGTGAACGTAAACGAGCCCTCACGTTCTAGATTGCGAGTCGTCGAAGACTACGTGCCCGGTCAGTCACGCGTCTTAGACGGTTGCTCCGGGCTCAACCACGTTCGAGGCTGGAGGCGACGCAAGAAGCGTTGGTCGGCCTTCTCGGAACAAGATCGCGCCACCAAGGGCGGCGTCGCGGGTAACATTTGGCAATGCCAGGCTACGAGACCGGGCTGCTTGGGGAAATGTTCCCTCTGTACGGCTACCATACAGTCCGAGGGGGTGCCGCCAGGCCGGAGGCCGAGATTTACAGTTTCACGACGACCAGGGCCGCGACGGCAGTCGCATGAGGAACACTGCGTGATGGATTCACTCGGTCCTCCCACTAAACGGTCAGCGCGTTTGCCGGGTCACGACCAACCTCTATTTCCGAAACTCACCGCCGTCGTCGAAGCCGTTCTCTTCGTTGACTTTGCAGAGCCCTCTGAAGAGATGCTGCGTTCCGCCTGGACCAATAATGATCTCGAGGTGATAGCACGACAGCGTTTGGCGTCGTTGGCGCTGCGCATGGTGAGGACACACAGCCTGGACTTGCCGAGAAGCTATGTCGCGGCCCTGCGCACGGCTAGCTTTGCCGCCTCCTCCAAGACGTTCGCTCTGACCCAGGCGTCGGCGCGGGCGCTTGCGGCTCTCGGTAGTACCAAGATCCCTTTCGTGGTTAGCAAGGGTCCGGGCGTTGCGCTGGTGTGCCGAAGTCTCAGCGACCGACCCTTCACGGACCTTGACGTACTAGTCGCTCCAGCGGATTTCGGTCGCGCCCTAAGAGAAATGGCGGCACTTGGCTACGTAGAAGAGCCGCAGAGCCGCCCACCGTGGCCGTGGTTTTGCCGGTACTGCATGGAGGCCGTGAACCTCCGGAACCCTGACGGTGGGAGCATAGATCTGCACCATCACGTTCCGCCCTGGCTGTGGGCGCGGGAACTCGACTCGAAGCTTCTGATCGCCGCAGGTGAAATGCGTCATTTTTCTGGATCGGACCTGCCGCTGCTGCCACCAGTCTACAATTTGCTCGTTACAGCACTGCATGTTGTGAGCGACCATGACAGACCTGGGCAAACACTAATGGCTTGGCGCGACGTTGTCACGCTCGCCCATGCATCTAGCGCCAGGGATGTCGTAGCAGCAGCTGAGGTCAGCGGCCTAGTCGGTTGGCTTCGGTGGATCATCGGAGAGTTGCCAGACAAGGTGCGACCCACAGGGCTTTGGGGCATCCTGGAGAGTTCTGAAGCGCAACCAAGCAGTGCATTTAGGCTTCGCCGCTTGCTTTCGCCCGCTTTCAGCTCACGTCATGCGGTTGGCCACGCTCTCCGTCTGCCCCTCGCGAACTCGTCCTGCTACCTAGCGGGCATGGTGGTGCCGTCGCGGAAGTTCCTTGGCGCGAAATTAGCCAAGCCTACTCTTCCATATTTTAGGTGGTGGCAGGACTGCGCGCGGCGGCTGCTCAATGCCGATGAGGACGGTTCAGCTGAGTTTCGTGGCAATAGGGAGAACGGGGCGACCGACGGACGGCCGGGGAATGGCTGACCGCTCTTCCATATCATTTAAGGAGGCACGCGTGAAGCAATGTTACCCATGCGGGCCGTGTTGTGCGGTGACGGTCTGCGCGCGGAATGGGGTGGGGCCGCGCTGGCGGTATGCGGAAACCGTAGTTGCGAGGGGAGCCGTCCGTCTGTACTCTCTGACTACGGGTCGGTGGAGTAGGAGTTCGAAGATACGGTTGGACAGACGGGGTTCGCGTTGAGAAGTAGGAGGACGTCTGGCAGCATCGTGCGGGCTCCTTCTAGGAGCGCGGTGCTCATTGCTCGCAGTGATATGTTCGCTAATTCCGTTAAGCCGAGAGTGTTGGCCGAGCACCTCGGTAGTCTAGGTTTCGACGTTCGCGTTATAGAGTCCGTCGCGTTGGGGCGTGCCGGCGGGAGTGGTATATGGCGGTGGTTTCCGTCTCTGCGAGCAAGGTCGCTAGTTCTGTACTTTTGGGATGGATTACAGGCTATCAGTCGAACGATATTGCATCATTGGAGCTCTCGGGCGACGCGGTTTATTAACGGTGTCTGCCTCCTGTGGGTCATGAACGGTCGCGGACGATTTCTCGCGCACACGCTTGCTTCAGAGAGCTTTGATCTGCTTATTTGTGAGAGCGGACTCGACCAGGCCGTCGTTCTTCACCGCGTGGCGTCTACACAGTTGCTGGACTTGCCTTGTCCTTTCGGCGATGAGCTGTTGTTCAGCGGAAAGTTATCAGCGGAAAGCCATCGACGGATGAGGGATCTGGAGGAGCGATGCTTGTCCGCACGCGATCGAGTGTCATTCCACTGGCATACTTACGAATCTTACGTACGGCAAAATTACAGGGCAAATGTGGGATGGCTTGATTGCTCTTACGGGGTCACAAAGAAGAATGTAAGAGCTCGGTTCGCCCGCGAGCCGAAAGTCGTGTTCCTTGGAAGTCTTGAGGGAGCGTGGGTGAATGTTGAGCTCCTTGAGCGACTTAGCGAACGCTACGTGATCGATGTGTGGGGCGGCCCGGCCCCCCGAAGACATAGAGGCCTTCGGTACCGCGGGTACGCGCCAACACTGGATATTTTGGCCGAGTATCAGATAGGCTTAGTGACTATCAGCGACGACCCGCTACGGCGGTTAAGCTTCTCGTCGAAGCAGTTGGAGTATTTTTCGTACGGTTTGCCCGTGCTGGTCCCCGCCTGGAGGTCAGACGAGCTGCTTGCCTCTGGAAGTTTGCCTTACACGGAGGAGACGTTCGTTGATCAGGTGGCGATCCTAAGCGATGGCGCGGTTTGGCAGGCGAAGAGCTCGAGAGCTTTGGAGTTGGCTGGTGAATTTTCCTGGGATGCAGCCCTTCGGCCGCTGACGGAGCTGTTGTGTTCGTGAGGCACTGGTTGCGGGCGATCGTTGGTTTTAGGGGGCCGCGTTTCGAGGGGATCGAGAGGGGTTGTGGGGTCCATCTGGCGGGATCAGCGCCACGATCGTTCTCCGTAGCTAGATCGTAAACATATACACTGGGGGGCGGATGTTATATGTCGGTAAGCGTGAGGGGTGGAGCTCTCGTTCGGGCCGCCTGCATGGCTTGGCAGCGGTGGGCAACCCGTCTTCGGCGAGGATGGGCGGGCACCACCCGAGCAGGCGGAGTCGCCGGTAGTGGGTGGCGCGACCGACGCCTGAGACCCCGTCTGCGGTGGATGTGGGAGGTCGCGGTGACCGGCCCGGCGATGCGGGGCGAGAGTGTCTTAAGCCTGCGGCGAGTGAGGAACGCTGCGCTGATGGTGATCGTCGCGCCGGCCGAGCGGGCGACCGGTATCTTCGGATCGGTCACGCGACGGCGGCTTCCAGGAGCCTCGGCAGCGACGCTCGGGGTCGTTCTCGCTGCCTACGACGTCGAGCGGACTGCAACCGTGATGCGTGAGATCGTGGCTTCAGTGATATCCGGCGAAGGGTGTCGCGCCGTCGTCGTCGCCAACAGTGAGGCGGTACTAAGACGGCTCGACCAGTGGGATCTCCCGCGGGGGATCGAGGTGATTCGGGGGAGCAATGAGGTGGGCGAGTTCTCCGCCTACCAGGAGGGTGTGGATCAGCTGCGCTCACAAGAGCGCCTGCCCGAAACACTCCTCGTGGCTAACGACCGAGCATTGAGCTATGGCGACCGATTCGGGGCCGTTCTCGACCCCCAGGCCCTGGAGGTGCTCTGTACGCACCCGATGCTGTGCGGCACGATCAACTCGTACGGCCGCTCCGTACCGCTCCTTGGTTGCTGGCTCGACACCTGGTGCCGGACCAACTTCATGCTTACCTCGAGGGAGGCGCTGGCTGCCATCGGCTCCGCCGTTTCGGTGGGACGAGCCGAATTCGACTCCCATGTCCCGGTCGAATTTCCCGGAGAAGGGTGGAGTCCGGCATCGTGGCTTGGACCCGAGTACGCCAGGATCGTGCTCAGCTGGTTAACCAAAAGGGGCAACTGGTACCGGGCCGAGCCCATCTCTGAAGCGAACTGGCTGTTCATGCGCTTGAAGCTCCTGGCGATCATCAACGAGCACCTTTTCAGCGTCCGAGCGCGGGAGCGTGGCGTACCGCTCATCGGCTACAAGCAACTTGTCGGATTTAAGGAACTCCGCGTCCAGCCGCCGACGTTCGCTTGGGTGATCGGGCAATACCGGTCCTCGCCCTTCATGGCTGCCGATTCGGAGCGTACGCCAGCTCTTCGCCTATTCC
>JBEKNX010000060.1:0-15429 GCA_049522375.1 Acidimicrobiales bacterium
CCATGGCTGGGACTGAGGTGAGGCCCGCAGACAGACTGCCAGCCAAGCGCGTTTTCGTCGACGTGCCTTTCCGGTTGCACGGTCACGACCCCAATTGGGTACCACCGCTCCGCCTCAGCGTCTACGACCGGCTGTCCCCGCGCCATCCCGCCCGGGCCCATCAGCGCTGGGCACTGTGGACGGCCCACCGGGGGGGCAAGCCGGTGGGGCGCATCGGAGCGTGCATCGACTCCAGCTTCAACGAGCTCGGGGGCGAGGCCTGGGCTTGGGTAGGTTTCTTCGACACCATAAACGACGCCGAGGTGGCCGGCTCGCTTTTCGACGTCGCCCTCGACTGGTCCCGGCGCCAGGGCGCCAAGACGGCCGTGGGACCGGCCAATTTCACCACTAACGACGAGCTCGGGTTGCTAGTGGAGGGCTTCGACAGCCCGGCCACCCTGCTCACCCTGGAGAACCCGCCCTACTACGAGGACCTGTGGACCGGCGCCGGCTGGGAGCAGGCCATGGACCTTTACGGGTACCAGTTCAAGCGGTCCTCTACGGCGTTGTCCGAACGCCAGCGCCGCACCCTCCAGCGCCTGCGGGAGCGCGCCCACGTGACGGTACGACAGCTCGACAAGAAGGACTATGACGCCGACGTCGGGCGCTTCTTCGAGCTGTACAACGCCATCTGGCAACACAACTGGGGCTTCGCGCCCATGCCCGAAGCCGAGATCCGCCACCTGGCCAAGCAGATCAAGCAGATGATCAACCCTCGCTGGGCCTTCGCCCTGGAACGCGACGGCGAGCCGGTGGCCGTGTGCCTGGCGTTGCCCGACGTCAACCAGCTCATGTTGAAGGTACGCAGCGGCCGGCTCGTGCCCACCGGCTGGGTGCCTCTCCTGTTCGGCATGAAGCGCCTGAAGCAGGTGCGCGTCATCGCCCTGGGCGTACGGGCCGACGTGATGAGCGTGGGCCTGGGGCCGATGCTGTACTCCGAGATCGTCCAGCGCCTGTACGACGACGGCATCGAAACGGCGGAGGCGTCGTGGACGCTCGCCACCAACCACCGCATAAACAGCCAACTGGAGGACATGGGCGCCCGCCGGTACAAGGTATGGAGGCTCTACCGGAAGGACCTGTAACGGGCTCAGGCCCCACAGCAGAGATCCCGGTGGCGGCCAAGTGGTCTCGGGCCCCCGGGGCTAAGGGTCCCGGTTGAACGGCAGGCCCCGCCAGCCGCGGGCCAGCGCATCGGAGAGCACCTGCGCCGAGGTCCGCGTCGGTTGCCAACCGAGCACCTTCCTCGCTTTGGTAACCGACAGGGCCAGCGGCCCGCTTATCAGGACGGCGCGGTCGACACCGAACGGGGTGACGCCCAACCGCTTGCCCAGCCGCGAACCGGCCAGCAAAACCCGGCGCGGCACTGTGGCGACGCGGCTTCCGGCTACGCCCGCCGCCTCCGGCGCGCTGAGCCAGTCCTGAGTGGCGATGTTGAACACCTCGCCGGCCACGCCCTGCCCGGCAGCCACCAAGGCTCGGCCCACCGCCTGCAGCCCGGCGACAGCGTCGCCTTCGTCCAGCCACTGCACGGCCTGGCGCACGCCCCGCACGGCCGGTACGGCCAGGCGGTAGCCCTGCACCGTCCGGGCCACCCTGGCGTCGGCGTGAGGGCCGAGCACGGCCGCCAGGCGCACTATGGCCCAGTTCCGGTGTTCCTGGGCGCATATGGCCTCGGACAGCAGCTTGTGGCCTCCGTAGGGGCATTCGTGGTTGGGACAGGCAGGGTGGTCTTCGTCCAGAGGCAGAGGGTTGTCGGGCCAGGCGCCGTAAGCAGCAGCCGAGGACACCAGCACGACGGCGCCGGGACGGGCCCTCAGGATGTTGCGGGTGCCGTCCAGGTTCACTTCGGCCATCGTCGCCAGCCCGTTCGCGCCCCCGCCCTGCCAGACCTGCGCGGCCAGGTGGTAGAGCACGTCAACTCCCTCGAGCGCCTGACGGGCAGCCGGGTCGCGGACGTCGGCGCACACGTGTACCGAGCGGCCGTGTAGCAGCCCGGTGACGGCCCGGCCCAGGGGGCGCCGGGCCACCGAGCGCACCTCGGCGACTTCGGGGCTCGTCGCCAGGCTGGCCAGGAGCAGCCCCCCGATATGCCCGGTGGCGCCCGTCAGGCCCACCACCAGGCCACCCGAGCTCACCCCGGCCTCCGGCGGCGCTGCGGCCCGGGGCGAGGGCCGGCGTTCAAATGCTGCCTTCGAGCTCCAACAGGCCCAGCAGCCGCTCGCGGCCCGCCTCGACCACCCCGTCCCGGGCTATCTCCTCGAACGCTTCGAGCGCCCGGTCGATCTGGTCTTCGGTGTGCGTTGCCATCACCGAGGTCCGCAACATGGGGCGCTGCACCGCCGGCGGGATGGAGCAATTGGTGTACACGCCGCGGTCGAGCAGGGCTCTCCACAGGATCCCAGTGCCCAGGAGGTCGTCGACGTGCACGGGCACGATGCAGCTGTCAATGCCACCGACGCGGAAGCCGAGCTCGGACAGGCCGTAGCGGAGGCGCTCGGCCAGGCCCAGTACCGCCTGGCGCCGCCAGTCCTCCTCCCGGGCGATCTTGGCCGCGGCCAGGGCCGCTCCCAGGGAGGCGGGGACGTTGGACGCCGTGAACAGGATCGGCCGGCAGTACAAGCGCAGGTACTCGATCACCTCGGCCGGCCCGGCGATGAACCCGCCGCAGCTGGCCAGGGACTTGGAGAAGGTGCCCATGATCAGGTCGGCGCGCACCCCCCGCGCCGCCGAGGTGCCCGAACCCGACGGGCCCACCACTCCCAGGGCGTGCGCCTCGTCCACCAGCAGGCGTGCTTGGTGCTGGTCGCAAAGGGCCCTGACCTCCACCAGGGGCGCCCAGTCGCCTTCCATCGAGTAGATGCCGTCGACGGCTACGAGCACTCCCCCGGCGTCAGGCTGCGAGCGCCACGACTGCAGGCCCCGGCGCAGGCTGTTGGGCCGGTTGTGGCGGAAAGCCCGGAGCACCCCGTCGGCCAGGCGGGCCCCGTCCACCAGCGACGCGTGGGCAGCCGAGTCGCAAAAAACGGCGTCGCCGGCCTGGACGAGTGTGGCTATCAGGCCCAGGTTCGCCGTGTAACCGGTGGTGAAGACCAGCGCCTGCTCCATGCCCACCCAATCGGCCAGGAACTCTTCGAGCTCGGTGTGCAGCGGCAGCGTGCCGTTGAGAAGCCGGCTGCCGGTGAGACCGGTGCCGTACCGGGCCACGGCGTCCACGGCTGCTTTCTTGACCCGGGGGTCGGTCGTAAGGCCGAGGTAGTTGTTGGAGCCCAGCATGACCAGCTCAGACCCCCGGTACGTGATAGTCGGGCCGATCTCGCTGGAAAGCTCACGGTAGAAGGGGTTGAGCCCGAGCGCCTCGGCAGCGGCCCACTGTTCGGGGACCGTACATTTCTCGAAGATGTCCGCCGAAACCGGAACGGGGGCCCCGGCGGCTCCATTGCTATTGCTCAATTGCCATTGCCCCAGCGCAGGTTCTCGACGCGCTTCTCCCAGGCCTCGTGGCGGTTGCGCGCGTCCTGTATGAACGGGGACCAGCTGATGGCCTTCATAAGGGCACGGTTGACCTGCTCGGCGGGCGGGCGCAACGGCCGCAGGATGTCGCAGAAGAGCACGACCCGGACCCCGTCCGTGCCGTTCCAAGCCTCGTGGGTGTAGCCGTCGTCGAACAGAAGGCTCTTGCCCTCCTCCCAGTGAGCTTCCTCCCCGCCGACCTTTATGCCCGACGCCTCGGCGGGCTCGGGGACCTTCAGGGCCAGGTGGTACCTCACCACGCCCCGCCACGGCCCCCGATGGGGCGGGATGTGCTTACCCGGGGAAAGGATGGAGAAGAACCCCGTCACCAGGCCCGGGATGCTGTCGAGCAGTGCCGCCGTCTTGGGGCAGCGCCGGCAATTGGCCTCCGAACGGAACCCATAGGCCAGGAAAAAGAACGTCTTCCAGCCGTCGTCGTTGCTAATAGATGCTTGGTCTATGGAAATGTCCTGGAAATTGGGCAGCTCTTCGCGATGGCTCAGCACCTCGTCGAGCTCGGCCTGCACCACGGGCACCATTTCCTCCATACGCCCGACCCAGGGGAAGGTGTCCAAGGACAGGAAAGGTGTCGTCGGCACCAGCGAGTGCTTGAGCACCCAGCTCTCGGTGCTGTGCAGCGCCCGGGCCCCGAGCTCGGTGGCGACGGTGACCGCCCGGTCCCGCAGGGCTACCGGCTTAGACGTCACGGGGCCCGATGTGCTCGACATATAAGCGCAGGTTATCCCGCCGGCCACGGCCCGGGCCAGGATGGCCGTCCCGGACAGCGCACGCCGCCCGGCAGCTAGCGACGGCCGGCCTGAGCCACCACCGGGCCGGCCTGCGTCACCACTTGGGAACGTAGGCGCCCCGGCCCATGGAGGCACTCTCTTGCCAGTCCATCTCCTCGTCGACGCCGCCGGAGATCTCGGTCACCCAGTCCAGGCGGTCCTTGAGGATGCGCTCCACGCCGGCCTGCAGCGTGGTGGCGCTGATGGCGCACGAACTGCAGGCGCCCTGCAGCTGTAGCTCGATCACACCGGACTCCACGTCGGCGCTGAGCAGTATCAGATCCCCGCCGTCCTGCTGGATGATGGGCCGCACCATCTCGATGATGTCGGTCAATTGGGCAAGGCGCGCTGACTTTTCCTCGTCAGTCAGCCTTTCCTCGCCCGGCAGCCTATTGGCCAGCTCAGGGGTGGACACCTCAGGGGTGGACAGCTCCGGTTCGTTATGCATCTCACCCGCCATCATGCCAAACATGCGGCTGCTAGCGGCTCCCCGGTCAGCGGCTCCCCGGTCAGCGGCTCCCCGGTCAGCGGCTCCCCGGTCAGGGCCCCGGCGGAGCCACCGCCCCCGCGTCACTGGCGGGAGGTGCGCCGCCAGCGCAGGTAGGCTTCCATGAACGGGTCCAGGTCGCCGTCCAGCACGGCGGCGACATTGCCGGTCTCGTAGTCCGTCCGCAGGTCTTTGACCAGCTGGAACGGAGCCAGCACGTAGCTGCGGATCTGGGAGCCCCAGCCGATCTGAGCCTTGGGGCCGGCCATGGCGGAAATCTCGGCTGCCCGTTCTTCCCGGGCGCGTTCGGCCAGGCGAGCGGCCAGGATCTGCATGGCCCGGGCCTTGTTCTGGTGCTGTGAGCGCTCGTTCTGGCAGGAGACCACCAGGCCGGTGGGAAGATGGGTGAGGCGCACAGCCGAGTCGGTGACATTGACGTGCTGGCCGCCGGCGCTGGAGCTGCGGTACGTGTCGACCCGCAGGTCTTTCTCGTCGATGGTCACCTCGCCGCTCAGGTCCTCGAAGAACGGCACCACCGTCACCGCGGCGAAGCTGGTCTGGCGCCGGTGCTGGGAGTCGAAGGGGGACATGCGCACCAGGCGGTGCACACCCCGTTCGGAAGCCATCAACCCCGTGGCGTAGCGCCCCTTGATGATGAAGGTGGCCGAGAGCACACCTGCCTCCTGGCCCAGGTTGACGTCGTCGATCTCCATAGCGAAGCCCCGGCGCTCGACCCAGCGCTGGTACATGCGCAACAGCATCTCGGCCCAGTCCTGGGCGTCGGTGCCCCCGTCCTTGGCGTGCACCTCCACAACGGCGTCGAGCTCGTCGTGCTCGCCAGTGAACAGGGAGCGGAGCTCGAGCTGGTGGAGCTCGGACGCCAGGCCGGCGACAGCCGCCTCGAGCTCACCGGCAACGGAGTCGTCGGCTTCCTCTTGGGCCAGTTGGTACAGGAGCTCGGCGTCCGCCAGCCTGGCGCCCAGGCCGTCCAGGAGCTCGACGTCGTCCTTCAGGGCCGCGTACTCCCGGGTGGTCTTCTGGGCTCGTTCCGGGTCGTCCCAGAGGTCCGGGCGCACGAGCTCGGGCTCGACCTCCGCCAGGCGCTTACGGGTCGTCTCGATGTCGAGGTATGCGGCCGCCTCGTCCAGGCGCCGGCGCAGGGCCGAGAGGTCCTCGGAAAGATCCCGCAATTATTTCCCGTGGCAGAACTTGAACTTCTTGCCGCTCCCACACGGGCACGGGTCGTTGCGCCCGGCCCGGTCGAACTCCGTGGCCGGGGCGGCCGCCACCCTTACGGGCTGGACAGCTCCGGGGACGGCCCCGTCGCCGTTGGAGCGGGCACGGACCGAGCCTCCGACAAGGGTGCCCGTGCTCTCTTCGGCCGCGAAGACCACCTCTTCGCCCGGGGCCGGGCCGGCGGCCAGAGCACCGGCGATCGCCTGCGACCCGAGCACGGGGCCCTCCTGGGCGAGGTACTGTGCCCCCGCCAGGCCGGGGTCGATGGCGGGGCGGTCCATGACCTGGACCTGGGCGTGCATAACGTACTTCACGTAGTCGTCGTCGATGCTCGACATCATCTGGCCGAACATCTCGTAACCGTCGCGCTGCCACTCTACCAAGGGGTCACGCTGGCCCATGGCCCGCAGGTTGATGCCCTCCCGCAAGTAGTCCATCTCCGACAGGTGCTCGCGCCAGCGCTGGTCGATCAGCTGGAGCATTATCTCGCGCTCGAACTGGCGCATCGTGTCCTCGGGCTCGCCTTCCGGCGCGGCCGGCATCGACTGTTCCTTCTTCTGGTAGAACTCGATCGCCTCGCCGACCAGGGCCTCGTACAAGGCGTCGGTGCTGGCCAGGTCTTTCAGCGTCTCCACGCTTTGCTGGGTGGGGAAATAAAGCCGCGCCTCGGTCAACAGGCCATCGAGGTCCCATTCCTCGTGGAAGTCGGACGGGCAGTGCGCCCGGATCATCGAGTCCAGGGCCGAGGTAGTGACGTCGATCGTGCGCTGGCGGAGGTCCTCGCCCTCCATGACCTGGATGCGCCGGGCGTAGACCACCTTGCGCTGCTCGTTCATCACTTCGTCGTACTTGAGGACGTCCTTGCGGACCTCGGCGTTGCGGGCTTCGACGTTGTGCTGGGCCCGCTCGATGGCTCGCGTCACCATGCGGTTCTCGATGGGGATGTCCTCGGGGAACCTCCCCATGGCCCACTGCATCATGCCCTGGGCGAAGAGGCGCATAAGCTCGTCCTCCAGGGAGAGGAAGAACCGGCTCTCGCCGGGGTCGCCCTGGCGGCCGCTGCGGCCCCGCAACTGGTCGTCTACCCGCCGGGCCTCGTGGCGCTCTGAACCGAGCACGTAAAGGCCGCCCAGGGCACGCACCTGGTCGCCCTCGGCCGCGCATTCCTCTTTGTACTTGGCGAACAGCTCGTTGAACCGAGCCGTGCCCTCTTCACTGGTGAGCTCTAGGCCCTCGGCCCGCACCGCTTCCTGGGCCAGGCCCTCGGGGTTGCCGCCCAGGAGGATGTCGACGCCGCGGCCGGCCATGTTGGTGGCCACGGTGACCGAGTGCAGTCGGCCGGCCTGGGCAATGACGGCCGCCTCCCGGAAGTGCTGCTTGGCGTTGAGGACCTGGTGAGGGATGCCCCGCTTGGCGAACAACCTCGACAGGACCTCCGATTTCTCCACCGACGCGGTACCGACGAGCACGGGTTGGCCCTTCTCGAAGCGCTCGAACACATCGTCCACCACGGCATTGAACTTGGCCTTCTCGGAGCGGTAGACGAAGTCGGGGTAGTCCTGGCGCACCATCGGCAGGTTGGTCGGGATGGGGACTACCTGGATCTTGTAGGTCGAGCCGAACTCGGACGCCTCCGACAGGGCCGTGCCCGTCATGCCCGACAACTTGTCGTAGAGGCGGAAGTAGTTTTGCAACGTCACCGTGGCCCAGGTGTGGTTCTCTTCCTTGATCGGGACCCGCTCTTTGGCCTCGACGGCCTGGTGGAGGCCGTCGGACCAGCGCCGGCCCTCCAGGATGCGGCCCGTGAACTCGTCGACGATCTTCACCTCGCCGTCGGCCACGAGGTAGTCCTTGTCCCTCTTGTAGAGCTCCTTGGCCTGCAGCGCCTTGGTCAACTGGTGGACCAGGTTGGCCGTGCCCAGGTCGTAGAGGTTGTCGATCCCGAGCAGGCTCTCGACCTTCTCGATGCCGGCCTCGGTGGGGGCGACGGTGCGCTTCTCCTCGTCCACGTCGTAGTCCGACTCCCGCGACAGGCTGCGGGCCACCCCGGCGAACTGGTAGTACAGGCGGGCGGACTCGCTCGACGGCCCCGAGATGATGAGCGGTGTGCGGGCCTCGTCGATCAGGATGGAGTCGACCTCGTCGACGATGGCGAAGGGGTGGCCCCTCTGGACCATGTGGTCCAGGCTCCGGGCCATGTTGTCACGCAGGTAGTCGAAGCCGAACTCGGTGTTGGTACCGTAGGTGACGTCGCAGTTGTAGGCGTCCTTCTTGTCCTGCCATTCGGGCATCTCGGGCGAGACCCGCCCCACGGTGAGCCCGAGGAGACGGTGGATCTTGCCCATCCACTCGGCGTCGCGGGAGGCCAGGTAATCGTTGACCGTGACCACGTGCACGCCCCGGCCTTCGAGGGCGTTGAGGTAGACGGGCAGCGTGGAGACCAGGGTCTTGCCTTCGCCGGTCTTCATCTCGGCGATCCAGCCGAGGTGCAGGGCGGCGCCGCCCATGAGCTGGACGTCGTAATGACGCTGGCCGATGGTGCGTTTGGCTGCCTCGCGCACGACGGCAAAGGCCTCGCTGAGCAGGTCATTAAGGTCCTGGCCGTTGGCCAGGCGCTCCCTGAACTCGATCGTCGTGTGGGCGAGATCCTCGTCCGAAAGGGCTTCTAGCTCTGGCTCCAGAGCATTTATGTCCGGCACGAGGGACTGCAGCGCGCGCAGCTTCTTCCCCTCGCCCATCCTCAGGAACTTGGTCAGGACGCTCATGGCTCCCTCCAAACTACCAGCAGGCTCCGGCGAACTCAGCCCGCCGGCCCCCTCCGGCCTCAGAACGCGCACCTGAAAACCGGACGTGCCCGTCGGGGACCGTACCTGGCCCGTCGGGAAACTTACATGATGGTCACGTCCCTCTTGAGGCCCCGGCGGCTGACCTGGTCTTTGCCCCCACACTCGCCTGCTGCGTCGCTCGGCGGACCGGCGGCGGCGGCACACGTGCCCAACACCACCGGCGCCCCGCTCCTCGTCGTCTCCGCCCCGGGCCGACCATCGGCCTGTCGGCGGGCAGGACTTACTTCTAAGCCGCACCATGCTCGGCAACCACAGGTTGCCTTACGTGGGTCGTTTTGCCTGCGGCTGGCGTCGACTTGCAACCACAGACCCGCCGAGGCCTCTAGCTCAGGTTACACGCCGGCCGGGAGCGCCGGGCCGTGTGAGCGGGCGAGGACGCCTAAGCGTCCCGGGCCCCGCTCAGGCACTTCTTCATCCACATGAGCACGTCGATAGGGCCCGGGTCGATGCCGGCGTCGGCCGCCAGCCATAACGAGACGTAGTCACCGAAGTAGGTGAGGTCGAACAATTGGGCCAGGTCGCCGTCGCCCTGCGCCCGGACCTCGATGACGTCGCTCACCCAGGGCCGTACGACGTCGGCGACGATGTCGAACCGGCGCCCGACCTGGGGGTGCTCGCCGTCGTGGCGCAGGGTTACGAGGCACATGCCCGCGGCCACCTGCTTGGAGGACTCTGCCCACCCGCAGACCTCGTTGTGGCACAGCTCGGGCTGGGTGGCCGAGAAGGCCAGCCGTTTGGCGTTCTCGTTGACCTGGGCCTTCCAGCGCTGCGAGGCGACGTAGCCGATCGGCCCCCCACCGTGCAGGACGGGCACCGACGCCCCGATACGCCGCGCCACCTCGGCCGCCTCGGACGAGCTGCCGGCGGCGACGAGCTCGTCACGGCGCCGCTGGAGCTGTTCGACGGCTCTTTCGACCCACAGGTCGGCCCCCGGGAGCAAGCCCATGCGCCACAGGACTACCAGCAGCGGCACCGACATGGCCCCGAAGGCGACCCGGGGCCAGGGCACGGGTGGCACCACTATGCACGGCGCCCCCCACGCCTGGGCCAGGCGGACCAGCTCGCCCCCGCCGGCCACCACCACCATCTTGGCGCCGGCCAGGGCGGCGTCCGCGGCTGCCTCGACCGTCTCTTCGGTGGCCCCCGAGCACGAGACGGCGAAGACCAGCGACGCCTCGTCCACGAAGTGCGGGCACTCGTAGCCCTTTACGATCGTCACCGGGACGGGCAGCAGCGGCGAGGCGATGGCTTGGAGCACGTCGCCGGAGATGCCGCTGCCACCCATGCCGATGACCACCACGTTGCCGATGTCCTCGCGCCGCGGTAGGCCCGTTATCGTGGCCGAACCCCGGAAAGCTTCCTGGACCTGCTCGGGGAAAATCTCGGCCTGGCCGAACATCCCGTCCGTGTCGAGTACCGGCACCTATCGCTCCTCGGGTCGAGCCTCGAAATTGGGCTTTATGCCTTCGGCCTCCGCTTTGTTGAGCAGCCTCTCGTGCTCCACCGCGCTGACGCTCTCGGCGTCGTCTATAAGCATGTCAGGGATGTCATCTTTTATCGAATAGCGCCGCCGCATACGCGGGTTGTAAAGCGACCCCTCGTCGGGGAAGTAAAGCAACGGCCCCTTGTCCTGGGGGCAGGCCAGGATCTCCAGGAGCAACGGGTCGAGGGCCATGGCTATGAGTGCTCCTTTATGAGCGCCTGCAACTCCTGCGTGTGGGCGTCACAGGCGACCCGGTCGGCGGCCTCGACGTTGAGGCGTACCAGAGGCTCGGTGTTGGAAGGCCTCAAGTTGAACCACCAGTCCCCGAGGTCCACCGTCAACCCGTCCAGGCGGGACTGGCCGGCTTGGGGGTACCCGTCGGCGAAAACCCGCCCGATGGCATAGATGACAGCGGCCGGGTGAGCGGCCTCGGTATTTATTTCGCCGGACTGGGCGTAGCGCTCGAACGGTCCTCGTAACTGGGACAGGGGCATGCCGGCTTTGGAGACCACTTCGAGGACCACCAATGCGGCGATAGAACCCGAGTCGGCGTTGTAATTTTCGCGGAAATAATAGTGGCCCGAGTGCTCGCCGCCAAAAATGGCGCCCGTCTCCGCCATGACCCCCTTTATGAACGAGTGGCCGACTCTGGTCACGACGGGCGTCCCCCCGTTTTCGCGGATGACCTCGGGCACGCTCTTGGAGCAGATGAGGTTGTGCAGGACGATCGAGGCCGGGTACTTCTCGAGCATGGCCTGGGCCACCATGGCCGTCGTCGTCGACCCGCTCACCGGCTGGCCCTTGTCGTCTACCAGAAAGCACCGGTCGGCGTCCCCGTCGAACGCCAGGCCGACGTCGGCGCCCTTGGACAGCACCGCCGCCTGCAGGTCGCGCAGGTTCTCGGCCTGGATGGGGTCGGCCGGGTGGTTGGGGAAATTGCCGTCGAGCTCCGGGTAGAGCATCTCGAGGTCAAAGGGCAGTCCCTCGAAGACGGCCGGGACCACCAGCCCCCCCATCCCGTTGGCGGTATCAGCTATCACCCGCAGCGGCTTGAGCACGCTCTCGTCAACGAAGCTGCGGGCCTTGGCGGCATAGTCGGCCAGCACGTCGCGGTGGCTCACCTTCCCCCGCTCAGGCTCGGGCACCACCTTGAACTGCCCGCTTTCCACCGTGGCCCGGATCTCGGCCAGCCCTGACTCGATCCCGACCGGCTTGGCCCGGGCCAGGCAGAGCTTGATCCCGTTGTAGCGGGCCGGGTTGTGCGAGGCGGTGAACATGGCGCCGGGGGCGTCCAGGGCGCCCGTGGCGTAAAAAAGCTCGTCGGTCGAGACCAGGCCGAGCAGGACCACGTCCACGCCCGCCGCCGTGACCCCGTCGGTGAACGCCGCCACCAGCTCGGCGCCCGAAGGCCGCATGTCCTGGCCGACCAGTACGCGGGGACTGTGGGTGAAGGTGGCGAAGGCGTTGCCCACCTTTCGGGCCAGGTCCGCGTTGAGCTGCTCGGGCACCAGGGCACGAATGTCGTACGCCTTGAATATGTCGTCGAGAGAGGCCATGGTCACAGTGTCCGTGGACAAGCTAACAAACCATTGAACGGCCCGGTGAACCGAACCGGTGGAACGAACCGGTGGCAGGCCCCGCTGACAGCGCCAGGTGCAGGGCTAGGGCGGACGACTTGGCCTCACGCTTGCCCGGGCCGCGCCTGTTCTTCGTGCCCCGCCCGACCTGCGGCCGGCTCAGCTGGGACCGGCTCAGCTGGGGCCGGCTCAGCTGGGGCCGGCTCAGCTGGGGCCGGGCCCCCGTCCCCGTTGGCGGCGCTGGCGGCACCGTTGCCGTGACCGGGGGGGCCATAGTGGGCGCCGGCGGCGGCGTTGTGGGCGACCGGCCCCACCTCCTCGTCCGGTGGCGGGGACGGCTCCCGCCCCCACGCCCCTTTCAGGGCGTCGCCCACGAAAGACGCGTCGGCAGCCCACGCCGGCATGCGCACCATCCCCGTCCGGCGTACCGCCCGCACCGGGGCGACGGGGCGGCGCACCAAGCCCACCAGGCCGATCAGGCCCAGGATGCTGAGCCCCCAGCCCTCATAGTCCACCGGCGTGGTGCCGTACGACAGGCTCACGTGGTGCGAGGTCGGCACCACCACCATCAGGTTGGGGCTGACCCGGTATGGGCCGCTGGCCCCCGACACCTGCCAGTTGGGGAAGTAGGAGACCGTCACCACGACGGGCACGCCCGTCCGTGACACGTCGAAACTGATCGAGGCGTTGTGCTCGACGATGTTGCTGACCGTGGTGGGCGGCTCCGGCGTCACCGGGGCCCCGTAGGGCCGGCTGGGCACGAGGTAATCCTTGGTGATCCCGTACGGGACTCTCTGCCAGGACGAGGGGCCGGTCGACGCGATGTAGACATCCCAGTCCAGGGGGTTGTCGTACCAGGTGGTCATTACGTTCAGGTACTTCGGTTGGCTCGAATTGTTGAGCCCGGCCATGACGACAGGCTGGTTGACCAGAGGGTGCACCCGGGCCGCGCCGAGGACAAGGTAGATCTTCCAGAACTGGCGCTGGGTGCCGGTCGGGCCGCTGGTGTTGCCGGCGTAGCTGATCTCGTAGGGCCCGAGCGTGTCAATGAGCTTGAGGGACGGGTCGGCCGCAGCCTGTTGCTGCAGCTCGGGATTAAGGGCCATGTAGTACTTGACCCCGAGCATCTGCAGGTGCTGGACGCCGAGGGCCACGTCGGGCGCGCTGGCGTAGGGGATGCCGACCATGGGGTCAGACGGCTGCAGGGACAGCTCTGACTGGTCGATGAAATGGAACGGCGTCGTGGCCGAGGCTTCGTAATAGAGGCCCTCCATCGAACCGATGCACCCGTTGGTCCAGTAGGGCAGCGTGGTCAGCGCGTCCGGGGTGCCGTAGTTGTTCATCTGGGACTGGTACTCCCACATGAGGTCGCCGCAGCCGTACGTCTTGGAAATCTTCCCGAGCGCAGCCACGATGTCCTCGTACTCGGGCCACCGCGTCTTGGCGCACGCCGCCCCCTCGCCGGGGTCGGGGGCCAGTGACGTGCACCCCGCCTGGTAGCCGCTGTAGTTCCAGCTGATCCAGCTCGGTATGTAGGACTCGCTTTTCTGCGGTATCCCGAGGAACTCATAGTTGCCGTTGGCCACGGCGTGCTCGCCCGGGAGTATGCGCAAGGGGAAGCCCACCCAGACCAGCACCAGCACCAGCACGATGAGCGGCGCCGGCAGCATGGCCGCCCGCAGGGTCACCAGGTAATTGGTGCTGCGCTGCGCCAACAGCCAATAAAGCTCGGCCACGGCCAGTCCGGCCAGGAGGTACAGCGAAAGGAACCAGAAGGGCAGCACGCGGTTGTTCCACAGGATGCTCTGGGGCATGAACCGGAACGCCAGCGCGGACAGGAGAGCCATGATGGCGAAGAACTCGCCGATCCGGCGCCGGTTGGCCAGGCTCAGGACGGCGCCCACGGCGGCTAGGACGAACAACCACGTGTCATTGGGGTTGCTCATCGGGAACAGGCCGGCCAGGAAGTCGGTGTTGCGGGTGTAGCCCATGTTGGTGACATAGGGGAACCGCACTTCGAACGGCAGTGCCCACCACGCGGCGATGAACCCGCCGACCACGACTGTGGGCACCGCCCACCACAGAGCCCCCCGCCAGTCCCGGTTGCGCAGCCCGTACAGCACGATGAGCACGACCAGGCCCATGGCGGCGAACATGGTCGGGTCGATGTGGGACACGAACGTGCAGGCGAACATCACCGCGGCCAGGGCACGGTAGCGGCCAGTCGGAAGGCCGCGCACCACGAGGCCCAAAAAGACCAGGGCGAACCACAAGCTCCAGGAGAAGGCGAACTCGCCCGCCAGTGTGGAAGGGATGTTGCCGCCATAGATGGAGTACTCGGTGCCGAACATGTAGGGCAGGGTCGCCGCCGCCAGCACGGCGGGAACGGGGAACGGCGCCTTGGCCAGGCGGCCGATGAGCCAGCCGGCGACCGGCATCAGGATCATGGGCGCGGCGGTGCCGAGCTTGAAGGCGATGTTGTAGGGGACCACCTGGGCCAGCGCCACGATGCTGTATATGGGCAGCGGGAAGTAGAAGGTCACGGCCGGGAACCCGTCCCAGTTGGACGACGTCCAGCCCGTCAAACGGAGGTTGGGCAGCAGCTGGTGCTGGGCTATCCAGGGCAGGATCACATGGGCCCCGGTGTCACCGCCCGAGATGGTCGTGTTGCGGAACAGGTTGGACGGCTCGAACTGGACGAAGGTGAACACCACGGCGGCGGCCACGACCACGAAGGTGACGAACTGTTCGGGCTTGGCCAGCCTCCGAGCTAAGTCCCTCAGGCGAGGGTTGCCAACCTGGAGAGAGTGGCGGGGCTTGCCCGCCGGGTAGGCGTCGGCTTGGTCGGGGCCTGTCGAGGCGTCCGGTCCGTCCACGGGGGCCTCGTGCCATTGCCCGCCCTCCGCTGTTGACGGCGCGCCGGCCCGCTCGTCGGTGTAGGCCATTGGTAGCCATTGTGGTCGGTACTGACGCATCTTGGAAGCCGGGGCGATGGGAAGCCCGGGGCGGCTGCCGCCCGGGCCTGTCAGGCCCTCCGCCTCAGCGCTCGACGGTGGCTAAGTCGAGCACCCCGGCCAGCGACAGGATCCCGTCTCGCGTCTCCCACCAGCGCAGGTCGCAGAACGAGCAGCTGTGGAGACCGACGAGCTCACCGCTGACCACCATCTGGATGACCACCAGCTCCCTGGTCTCACAGTTAGGACACTTCACGGTGAAAGCCTCCTCGGACGTCCGCTGCTGCCACCCCTGCGCCGCATCCCCGGCCAGGAACGGGCGCTGGGCTGCTATTCCATCGGCATATCGACGAGCAAGCCTTAGCCCGGTCTCGTGACAAGGGCCTTGGTGCCTCGAAGAAATGGCTTCAAGAGGTTTCGGGAGCGGTGGGAGGGGCCAGGGCGACGGGGCCAAGGCGACGGGGCCAGGGCGACGGGGCCAGGGCGACGGGGCCAGGGCGACGGGG
>JBEKNX010000061.1:0-15343 GCA_049522375.1 Acidimicrobiales bacterium
GAAGTCGCCCGGCGCGCCCGGCGCGCCCGTCCCCTGGGCGGCCAGCGGCATCCTGCGCGCCGGCGGGGCCGAATGGCTGGCCACGGGCCATGCTACGGACGCTCCTCCCGGGCCGGGGGTCGCCGTCAGCATCTATCGCTGGGGCCAAGACGGGTGGGCGCTCCAAGGCCGCCCCGTCGGGATGCCCAGCGGGCAACTGGCCGGCGGCGGCTCGATCACCGCGGCGTCGCTCACCGGGTCGCCCGGCCCGGACTTCGTGGTCAGGTCCTTCGGCGCCGACACGAACTGGTTGTCCGTAGTGTCCGACGTAGGCGGGACATGGCACGCCGTGCCGTTCGACTACGGGTACGCGCCCACCGTCGCCATCGACGCCGCCGGCGTGCGCGGCCACCTCGTCGAGACCGAGACAGACGGGTGCGGTTGCGCGGCCGGCCCCGAGACCTACACGTGGGAGATCTATGCCGACGGCGCCTTTCGTCCCACCAAACCACCGGGGCCCGCCCCCGTCTGCAACTCCGCCGCGCTGGCCAGCGCGGCGGATCCGGCCGACTTGCTCGGCCTGGCCTTCACGGCCGCGTCGTGCGCCGACGGCTGGGCCCTGGGGACCGGGACCGGCCCCGGTTACGCCAACGGCTTCGTGGGGCTGTTCGAACAGCAACGCGGCGAGTGGCAGCCGGTCAACATCGACGACGGCACGGCGCTCGGGCGCGACCCCGAGATCTACGACATCCCCCTCACATTGCTCGACCGGCTCGGTTCCGGGACCGGCCCCCGGGTCGCCCCGTCCGTCGCCACCGGTGGTGTGTACCGAGGGCTGGAACTGACCGGGAGCTCGACGCTGTGGACGATGAGCGGCACGATCCTTTTCCAGGGCACGGACTGGCTGCTCGCGGCCGGGCAGCCGGTCAATGGCGGCAACCGCCTGAACGTCAATGTCTACCGCTGGTCGGGGACCACATGGGCCCAGCAGGCGTCCATCCGCCGGGTACCGGACGACGGGGCCCTGGTCGGAACGGGCGCGTGGTACGGGGTGGTCCCGACGGCGGGCTCACCGCGACCAACGTTCGTGGTGCGGGGCGTCTACCCGAACTGGTCGGCCAGGATCGCCTACGCCGGTGGTACCTGGCAGCTCACGTCGTAGCCAGCCAACGCTCGACCTCGTGGTCCTTGGTCGCCAATGCCTTCGCCACTCTCCCGGGCCGCATGGCCGCCAGTTCTTCGACTGCAGCACTGCTGCGAGCCGCAGTAGACCCGCTCCGCCGAACGGCGTCTCGTCTGTTCGAACGAGCTCGTGGTTGCGACGAACACCGTGCGGCCCCTAGAAGCCGAACAATATTTCAGATCTACGCCATGGGGCTGACGGTCTGACTAGCCTGCGCGACGCTTTTCGCATGTCGTTCGCTGCGGACGGGGAGTGATGACAGGACTGCGGCCCGGCCGGCTGGGACCGGTCCAGGAAGCCGGCGCGGTCGAGATGGCGCGTCTCGTGGCGCGACGTGCCCGGATGCGGAAGATGCGGTTCGACACCATCGCAGTGCACGGGGTGTACGACATGGAGGAGGCCTTGCGGAACCAGGGAGCAATCCTGGAACCGGTGTACGCGGGGCCTGCTCAGCATTTCGCGTCCAGCGATGCGATGGAGGCGGCACTTGCGTACCTGGTGCCGGCCTGGGGGTACACCCGGATCACGAACCCGACCGTCGCCTACGTCGAGGAGACGCTGGCGCTCCTGGAGTCGTACGGTTCGGGCCTGGAGGCGTCGGCGTACCTGACGTCGAGCGGGATGAGCGCCATCCACATGACGACGGCACCCTTTCTCGACGTCCGGTACGGAGCGCGCATGAACATCGTCGCCGGCGCACGTTGCTATGGCGGGACGTTCATGCTGTTCTCCGAGCGGTACGCAGCCGAGCGGGGCGTCGACGTCCGGTGGGTGCCCGATGCGGGGGACGTCTCAGCGTGGCAGGCGGCCATCGACTCCGGGACACGGTTCGTTTACGTCGAGACCCCGTCCAACCCTGGCCTGGCCGTGGCGGACGTGCAGGCGCTCGCCGCGGTCGCGCACCAAAACGGGGTTCCGCTGATCGTGGACGCCACGGTGGCGACGCCGGCGCTGCTACGGCCGCTCACCCTGGGGGCTGACATCGTTGTCCACTCGGTTTCGAAATGCCTGGCTGCCAGCGGCGCGGTCATAGCCGGAGCGCTGATTAGCCGCCGGGACATCGTCAGCCGGGTCGGGCCGGACGCTTTGCGCGACGACTTTGCGACGTACGTGAAGCTGCTGCCCGGGCGTGACCACGGTCCGGCACTGGCGCCCGCATCAGCGGCGTCAGTGCTGCACGACCTGCGGACGCTGCGGGGCCGGGTGGACCAGATGAGCCGGGGCGCCATGTGTGTGGCGGAGTTCCTCGCCGCCCACTATGGCGTCGACCGGGTCTGGTACCCCGGGCTTAGGTCCCACCCCGGGTATGCCGTCGCGGCACGGCAGATGCGCCTCGTGGACGCCGAGCCCAGGGACGGGGAGCCGGAACGCTTCGGCTACCTGCTCGGGTTCGAGGTCGCCGGCGGCCCCGAGCCAGCGCGCCGCGTGCTCGACGGGCTTCGGCTCGTGTTCCGCGCCACCGACCTCGGCCGGGTGAAGAGCGTTGCGACGATCCCGGCGATCTCTACGCACCAGCAGCAGGGCGATGCGGGCCGAGCCCTCGGCGCAGTGCCGGAGAACCTGATCCGCTTTTCGGTCGGCTGTGAGCACCCGGACGACCTGATCGCCGACCTCGACCAGGCGCTGGCCGGGGCGACCAAAGACAGGACGGCCGTCCGCACCTCTCATTAGGTGGCCCGAACCAAAGTGCCATCTCGGGGCACGTAGCCTCGTAGCGAACGCCAGTGCCACCGATCCGCCTCGACGACACCGACCGGGCGATCCTCCGGGAACTCGCTCAGGACGCCTCCCTCACCAACCGCGCCCTCGCCGCTCGCGTCCACCTCTCGCCGTCGTCCTGCCTCGCCCGGTCCCAGCGCCTCGAGCGCAGCGGCGTGATCCGCGGGTTCCACGCGGATATCAGTCCCGCCGCCATCGGCCGCGGCCTCGAGGCGATGATCGCCGTCCGCCTGCGCCTCCACACCACTGACGCCGTCGCCGCCCTCTCCACTCACCTGCACACCGTTCCTGAAGTCGTCTCCTACTACCATGTCACCGGTGCCGACGACTTCCTCGTCCACGTCGCCGTCGCCGACACCGACGAGCTCCGCTCCCTCGTCCTCAGAGCGTTCACGAGCCGTCCGGAGATCGCCCGCACCAACACCAGTCTGATCTTCCACCACGAGCGCGTCTCCGGGGTCACACCGATCGGGTAACCGGTAGCGGCGAAATGGGCAGCCGCCCCGATGCCCGCTCCGGTCCCCTAATTTTCAGGCGAGCCCCGCCTGGCGCCCGGTGCCGGCGCCGCCCGGCAACGATGAGATCCGCTCTCCGGCCTCGTCGTACCTCTAAGATGTCGCCCCCGGCGGCATAGCCTGCGAGACAAGGAGATGTGATGAAGCTGGACATTCAGTTCACGGCCACACTGCAGAAGAGCCCCAGTAAAGGGGGCTGGACGTACGTGGTGATGCCCGGGTCGGCCGAGTATTTCGGCACCCGAGGACTGGTCAAGGTGCGGGGCCTGGTGGACGGCCACCCCTTCCAGAGCTCCTTCATGGCCCTCGGGGACGGCCGCCACAAGCTACCGGTCAAGGCGCAGCTGCAGCAGGCCATTGCCAAGAAGCACGGAGACCGGGTAACGGTCCTGCTCCAGGAGCGGCTGGAGCGGGGACGCGACTGATGTCGGCCGCCGAGGTCGACGAGTACCTGGACCGCTTGGACGAGCCGAAGCGCTCGACCCTCAGCCGGCTTCGCCGCGACATCCTCTCCGTGGTCCCCGACGCCGAACAGTGCATTTCCTACACCGTCCCCGGCTTCAAGGTCGCGGGCAAGACCATCGCCGGCTTTGCCGCCTTCAAGAACCACCTGAGCTACTTGCCCCACAGCGGCTCGGTGTTCCCCGAGCTAGCCGAGGAGCTAACCGGGTACAGGAAGTCGTCCGGAGCTTTGAGGTTCCCCATCGATCAGCCTCTATCGCCCGAGCTGGTCGAGAAGCTGATCGCCGTGCGGCTACGGCAGGCCTTCGGGTGCTGGCAACCGTAATTCGTGATGACCGGCTCAAAGGGTTAGAAAGGAGTAGGTATGGCTCCGACGTCATGGGCCGTCGCCGTTGCCGAGACCATCATGAAGCGGAACCCCGGCACTCCAGGGGCTCCTTCAGGAATGTCGATATGTACGTGATCGAGCGCCGAGAAAGTCGTCATTATGTACCGGGTTTCGGCACGCTTGTTCTGTGCTCAAGGTCAGCTGAATTGATCGCAGCCGGGCGTTGCGAGACCCGTCGCTCTGGCGCGCCCGCCACGTGCGGGGGCGACCAAACTGCCCGCGCCAGAACCATAGATATGCCCAGGCACTCTGCGCTAGTTCGGCGAAACGGGATCCCCTGGCTTTGGCGGCTCGCCGATGCACGTCCTCCGGATCTCAGCGACATCCTCAGGCGACGCCTCCCGGAGGGTGGGCCAGCCCATCCCGCTGGTGCCGCAGAGGAACTGCCGCTCCTCGCCCTCGTTTAGGGACATTCGCAGCTCCTCGGACCTGCGCAGCCCGACAAACCGCATATACAGGCGGTGTTCCCCTGGTTCCACCTCGAAGACCCTCACCTGCTCGTTTCCGATCTTGCCCACGGAGTGGTCGTCGAGGACCACCGTGTAGTCCGAATGAGGCCTAAAGAGGCGAAAAAGAAAAGCGGTAGGGAGCACGGTCGCGGGCGACACCGACCAGTGCTTCTTCGGCCTAAAGATTCTGATTGCTGACATTGACGTCCTTTCTCCACACGATGAATAAAGGCAGTTCGGAAGTTGCCGTGCCGGCGCCGATCATCCACGCCTGCCAATCACGAGCCGTTCGCGGTCGAACATCCCGGCCACGACGCGCCAGGCGAGCAGGTCGAACGCCAGCAGTGCTGCGGCGAGCCCGATGGCGAGAGCGGTCGACTCGGAGATCACATTCAGCGACATCAAGGCGACGATGATCAGTGGCGGGAAGCTACCCAGCACGCTCAGCTGCTGCGCGACGCGCACATCCGTGGACCGAGTAGAGACCGCGATCCCAACCCAGATCGCCCAGCCCGCCAGCAGCGGCGTGAACAAGAACTGGACCAGCACGTGCGGTCGGGCATAGATCGCCGAAACGATTACGGGATGGGCGAACAGCGCCGCGACGGCGAGAAAGATCCCGAAGACCGCGTACGCGATTACGAGGGTCGGAACGAACGCGGCCAGCGCCTTGGCGATGAGGAACTCCTCGCGACGGATCGGGGTGGTCAGGACCGGCTCAAGCGTGCCCTGCTCCCGCTCGCCGACGACCGAGTACGCGCAGACGACAGACGGCATGGTCACCGGGATCACGAGCATGTAGAGGAGGGAGAGCCCGATGCGAAGGCTGAGGGCCTTGTTCGTGGCGTTGGCGGCGATCAGCTGGATGGTCGGCAGGGTGATGAACAGCACCGGCACTGCGGCCATCGTGCCGATCACGAAGCGGTTGCGGCGGTAGTCCCGCAGTTCCTTGCGGAGGATCGCGCCGACCCGAGTCCAGCTGAAGCTCATCGGGCCTTGGCCTCCACATCCTCGTCGATCAACTCGAGATAGACGTCCTCCAGCGAGTAGTGGGACTCGGCGATCGACAGGATGTCGGCATTGGCTGCGACGAGCGCTCGCGCGATGTCTGGAGCTGCAAGGTCGGGGTCCGAGACGGTCAGCGTGTAGCCCGATGGCGTCTGCTCCCACCCTTCGATCTCGGGCACAGCGCCGAACACCGCCTTGGGGTCGTCCAGTGGCGCGCGCAGTCGTGCGTCCAGGGAGCGTCTGAACAGTTGCTCACGCAGCTCGTCGGGACGGCCGATCATTCGCAACGTCGTGTTCAGGATCGCCACTCGATCGCACAGCCGTTCGGCCTCCTCCAGCCGGTGCGTGGTGAGGAAGATCGTCACCCCGCGCTCGCGCAAGGACCCGATGAGCTCGTGGACCTCGCGCGTCGCCACGGGATCGAGCCCCGAGGTCGGCTCGTCGAGAAACAGAACCGCCGGGTCATTGAGCAGTGCCCGGGCGAGTGCGACCCGCTGGCGTAGCCCTTTGGACAGCGACCCGCACAGGTCACGGGCGCGGTCTTCGAGGTTGACCGCCCGCAGCGCCCGGCCGATGCGAGCGCGAACGTCGTCGAGCTCATAGAGCCCGGCGAAGCACTGAAGGTTCTCGGTCACGGTCAGGCGCAGGTACAGACCCGGCGACTCCGGCATCATCGAGATCCGCGTGCGGATCGCCGAGCCGTTCCTTGCGCTCAATGGAATCCCGGCGACGATCGCCGCCCCTGAGCTTGGCGCGACCAGCGTCCCCAACGTCCGCACGGTCGTCGTCTTGCCCGCACCGTTAGGGCCCAGGAAACCGAACACCTCGCCGTAGGCAACCTCGAACGAAACGTCATCAAAGGCGACGCGACCGCCGAATGACTTGGTCAGGTGCTCGACGACGAGGGCGGCGTCCGGTCGCGGCCCGTCAGGGCCCGAACCGACGGGCACCCCGACTTGCTCCGCCGCCATCGGCTCGCCTGAGTCTGACGAGCTTTCGCCTGGGGATCGGCGAACCGAACGGTGGCGGACCTCCATACGTGGCAAGCTAGCAGGCGTGCTGACCACATGTACGGGTATCTGGCCATGCGGCCAGATACAATTCTGCCCGTGGTGACCGAGCCCGAACCTGAACAGCGGACGTTTATCGAGAACGCCCGTCGCCAACAGATCGTTGGTGCCGCGATCGACACCATCGCTGAGGTCGGCTACGGCCAGGCATCACTCGCGCGCATCGCTGCGCGCATCGGCATCAGCAAGGGCGTCATCAGCTACCACTTCGCCGGCAAGGACGACCTCATCAAGCAGGTCGTGATCGACGTCGTCGGAGCTGGCTGGGCCTACATCCTTCCGCGCGTCTTTGCCGAATCAACCGGGCCGGCCATGCTTCGCGCCTACATCGAGTCGAACCTCGCGTTCCTGCGCGAGCACCGCAACTACATGGTTGCCGTCGTCGAGATCCTCCGAAACGGTGCCTTCACGACCGACGGCGGACGCCGCGTCGATGGCCGGGACATCGACGTGGCCGCTCACCTCCTCGAAGAGCAGCTCGCGCGCCTCCAGGCCGGAGGGGAACTCCGAAGTGACTTCGACCCAGGTGCCATGGCGATGGCGATCCGAGCCACCATCGACGTGGTGCCGCACCGGCTCGTCCTTGACCCGGATTTCGACATCGACAAGTACGCGACTGAGATCACGAACATCTTCCACCTGGCAACCCGTGCCAAGGACACGCCATGACCGGGGAGCCACTGGACGGCCAAACCGAACCAACCGCCGAGCGGAACGCGACGGGCTCGTTGGCCGCCATCTCGACGGTGGGCGGACCGAGACGGCCACGCTGTATCTCTGTAGACGAGGTGGCTCGACGCGCCTGTCGGCATCGTCCAGGCCTGCAACGCACCGACCTTCTGCGGGCAGGGGGTGCCTACTATGTCAGATGCCCGTGGTCTACGCCCTGGGACGGGTGCGCTCGCTCGTAACCAAGCGGCCACTCCGGCCCCGTTCCTATGGAGGTCGACATGGAAGGACAGCTTGAGACCGAGCTCGAGTCGCTGGTTGCCCAGTTGGAGGAGTCGCGAGCCTCGTGCGCCCGGCTCGCCCAGGACAACGCCGAGCTGCAGCGGCGCCTGGCCGGTAGCGGCAGCCAGCTCCCACCAGTCGACCCCGCGCCAGCTGACATAGCCCTCATATCCAGGCGCGGGGCATTAGGGAAAGCCCTCGGCGCAGCGGTCGTCACAGTGGTGGGGGCTGGGGCACTCGTCGAGCGGGCGACGGCCCCCGCTGCCGCGTCCGATGGGTCCAGCGTGGTAGCCGGGTTGGCAACCACAGCCGAGGCGCGGACCTCGGTCGTCTACGACGGTGCCAGTGGTTTTCCGGGCGTCGTGCTGCTCGGCAACGACTCCACTTACGGTGGGCAGTCAGCCAACTACCCAGCCGCGCTTGGCGGTTTTGCAGGCGCCGGCGCCACCGCCGGCAAGGGCGGCGTGGCCAATGGGATCTACGGCTTCACTGACAACGGCGCCGGGAACGCGGTGGTCGGCTACAACAGCGGGGCGGTGACGGGCTCAGGGGCCGGGGTGCTGGGACTTGCATTCGGGGCCAAGAACATAGCCGTACAGGCCATCAACACGCAGGGCACGGCGGTGTCTGGGTCGACAGGGAGCACGGCGGCGAACGCTACGGGAGTGATCGGCCTTGTTAGCAGCACTTCCCCTGGGGGTTTCTCCTCGGCTGTGCGAGGACAGAACAACGGGACCGGCGGCCTCGGCATCGGCGTTTGGGCCTCTCACGCCGGTTCAGGGTGGGGAGTGTACGCCACCAGCGTCGACGGGATCGGCGTCAACGCTAACGGGGGCACAGGCACGGGCGTGAGCGCTTCCGGCGCGACGGCCGTCTCCGCCAGCGGCCAGACGATAGGAGTCCAGTCATCCGGCCAAACTGCCGTGTCAGCCAAGGGCGCAACACTCGGGCTCGACGCGTCCGGTGCCACCGCCGTGAACGCCACCGGGACGGCCACCGGAGTCAGCGCGTCCGGCCCGACGGCAGTGTCTGCGACCGGCACCACCATCGGGGTGGCGGCAACGGCGCCGACAGCGGTTACTGCCAACGGGGCGTCCATCGGGCTCAGTGCTTCTGGCCCTACCGCTGTCGTTGCCGGAGGGACTACGACGGGGTTGAACGCGACCGGGCCTACGGCGGTGGTCGCCGACGGGACCTCGCTGGGTCTCAGCGCCTCGGGCCCTACCGCTGTCGTGGCCAAGGGCACCGTCGTTGGCCTCTCAGCCGCCGGCCCGACCGGCATCGAGGTCACCGGCTCGGGGGCCGATGGCGTAGCTGTGAGCGCACTGGTGGCCGGCAACGCTCCCGCCGTCCAGGTAACGAACAGCGGCACCGGGCCGGGCTTGGCAGCGGTTATCCAGGGCAGCCCCTCGACCGGGACTGCCGCCGTCGTGGGCGACAGCAACTCGGGTACCGGCGTCCTCGGGCTCAGCAACGACGCGATCGCGGTCGAAGGTCGGAGCAAGGGCGGACGAGGCGCCTCTTTCTCTGGCGCCCTCGCCCAAGTCCGGTTGGCACCGGGCAGCCTGGCGACGCATCCCAGTACGGGCGAGAGGGGAGACCTGTATTGCGACCGCAACGGTCGCCTATGGTTCTGCAAGAATGGGGGGTCCCGGCCTATCTGGAAACAGCTCGCCTAACACTCCCGTCTTACAGCGCCGCGACTGGCACCATGCGGACGTAGGGCGAAGTCAAGCACACGTCCCGCCACACACCCATAGCGTTCGATCTGGCCCCGCGTGGCCAGCCTGATTGCGGGCTGTACGGCAATTCAGACGGTGATGCGTGCGGCAACCACGACCCGGTTTGGCGCCAGAACGGCTAAGTGGTCGTGTGGGACCTGCGGGAGGTCCGTGTCGCTATCTGTGCTTGCTCGGCTGGTCGGTCATCTATCCAGCCGCTCAGACCGGTCAACCTGCGGCACCCTCTAGCGCAACAGCCGGAACATCCTTCGCTCGGGGGCGTCCCGACCCGAGCCAGGAGACAGGCCGACGTCAACGAAGCCAAGGCGCTTGTAGAGGTTGATCGCGCTCACGTTGGTTTCTCTGACGTCGAGCGCAACCCGAAGTACATGCTGCTCGAGCGCCCATACCACGACCGCTTCGATCAGGGCTGCACCGACGGCGCGTCCTCTGGCCTCGGGCGTAACCCACATCGAGATGACTTCGACCTCGTCGTCCACGGGCGACGTGGCGCTCGCCATCCCAACGGGCTTGCCGTTGAGCGAAGCCACCAGGTTGAGCGGTACCGATGACAGCCGGTGGCGCCAACGCTCTTCAGTGTCCCCGCTGCCGGTCCACTCCGCGAGGGTCGACCCGAAAGCGTACGGGGCCTCGGCGAGCGCGCGGAGACGCAGTTCACGCCACAACACCCAGTCGTCGAGGGCAAGGGCCCGAAGCTCGACAGACCCCATGGCGGACGGTCTATCAGCCCGGCCGCCGCTCGATCGGGACGGTGGGGGCAAGGGAACGTGACGGCGCTCGCGGAGTACCGGCCCGGCGTGATGGGCGACCGCTGACTTTTCTTGGAGCTTGGTGGCGGCAAGCGCAGAACAGCTGCTTGGCCGGCCATTCCTGTCGACGTCCGTCCTGGCCGACTAATCGAGGTATGCGAACAGCGAGGCAACGATCGCCTTGGCCGTCGAGTTCGCTGGGCGCCCGTAGCTCACCGGTCGCAGGTAATACCAGGCCCCGGCCGAGCCGTAGCATCAGCGCCCATGGGAGAGCAGTTCCATTTCGACCCTGCCACCTACATGGACATGGTCACGTCGGAAGTCCCGGCCTACGAACGCCTCCAGGACGCGGTGGCGCAGGCAACGGCGGGGACGGTGGCGCGAGTGCTCGACCTTGGCACGGGCACGGGCGTGACAGCGCTGCGGGTCTTGACAAGCCATCCCGGCGCCGAGCTGACGGGTATCGACGAGAGCGCAGGGATGCTAGAGCACGCTCGACGAGCGTTACCGGCCGCCGAGCTTAGGGTCGCCCGACTGGAGGACGAGTTGCCCACCGGGCCTTTCGACCTCGTCGTGTCCGCCTTGGCCGTGCACCACCTCGACGGCCCCGCTAAGGCCGATCTGTTCAGGCGAGTGGCTCGTGCTCTCAGCCCGGGCGGGCGCCTGGTCATCGGCGACGTCGTGGTGCCTAACGACCCAGTGGATATTGTCACCCCAGTCGACGGGGAGCACGACCGGCCCAGTTCCGTGGCCGAGCAGCTCGCCTGGCTCACAGAGGCAGGGTTCCATGCCTACAGCCCCTGGGCTCTGGGGGACCTGGCCGTGCTGGTCGGCGAGCTGCTGTAGAGGCCGTCCGACTGTCGCCCTCACGCTCTGGAGCGAGCGCCGGCTTACGTCTCGTAAGGACGGCAGACCGAGCGAAAAGACTGGTAGCCAGGGGACCGTTGCTGGTTGGGCAGCGACCTGGGTGTCTCCGTTGTCGGGGTGGACCCGAGCGACAACATGAGGACCATGGCCGTCGCGACCCGGGGGCTCGTGGAAGCTGACCCTGCACCGGGCACCACCGCTGGCTCGGGAGGCTGCCTGAGCCCGTAGCCCCGGGCCTCGTCCTGGAATACTGCGCCGGCTGGCAGCAACCGGGCCACGACGGCCTCAAGGCCGCCTCCGGTCTTGGCCGTCACTTTGTCCCACCACCGCGGGCCGCCCCGACCTCCACGAGGACCTCACCGGCGACCTCAATCGCTGCTCTGAACTGCGCCTACGTGGTCTCAAGAAAAATCTTCGGTTGAGGTCTCGGGTGAGGTCGCCAGTGAGGTCGGCCCCGAAGATGTCCTCATGGCCAGCACAACCTCGCCCAGCGCTGGGGCTGCCGGGCAGTTGGTGGAGACCGTCGGCAGCGGCTGGCAAGCAAGCGCCGCCCAGGCCGACGCCCTGGCGGGCCCGCTCAGCCGCGCCCTGCCCACGACCGACCTGGTGGCCCTCGGCGAGGCCGGGGTGGCGGCCGGGGTTGCCCTCTTCCGCCGGCCAGCCCCGCTGACGGCGGCCGCTGCCGCTCTTCTTGTCGCAGGCTGGTTGAGGCTGGGGCCAGGCGGGTCGACGAGTGGCGCCGCCCTCGGGACCAGCGCCCCAAGCAGGGCCGAGCGAGCGTGCGCCCGACCGGTGACCTCTCCAGGGTGGTGGCGCAATGACCCCGTTCTTACCGACGACTGGTGGGCCACCAGCGAGGGGCTGGTGGAGGTGGCCGAAGCCGCCGCCGGGGCCGAGCTGGCCCCCAAGGCGCGCCTGGCGCTGGTCGAGATGACCGTCGAGCTGCTCGTCCTGCTGACGTGCTGGCCGGGAACGGCTCGCCCGGCCGACGCCCTGGGCTACCTTCGTACCCGGCGGGCCAGGATGGTGGCGCACGCACCGTGGCTCTACGCCCTGCCCCCGAGCGTGCGGCGGCTGCTCCTAGGCACGCACTGCCTGCCTTCGGTGCTTACCTTCGTCATCGGCGGACGACAAATCGACGAAGCCTTGTGCCGGGCTTGGCGCCGGGCCCTCGGGGTGCTGGCATCCCACGTCGAGGCGGCCGACCGCCCGGCGCCAGTCGGGTGGGACCACGACGGTCGGGCCCGGGAGGTACAGGACATGCGACTGGCGCCGCTCGCGTGGGCCAGTGCGGTGGCGTTGCCGGCAGGGGCCCTGCCAGGCATCGGGGTGATGGTTGGGTCGTTGGAGGGGCCGGTGCCGCCGGTGGGAGCGAGCCAGCTGCCGTTCGCCACACAGCCATGCGCCCCAGCGGGCTAGCTGCTCAGGCTCTCGGTGGACCAGGCCGGGGGTGCCGAGGTGGTCCTGGCCATGGCGATGGCGGACGGCGCCGAGCCGGCCGCGGGCTGGCGAGCCATGCCGTCCGGGGTAGCTGTCCAGGCCGCGCCGGACTCGACGGTGCGAGGGCGAAGGTGACGTTGCGCCTCCAGCCACTCTTGGGCGTAGGCAGCGAACCTCACCTTCCCGGCGTTTGGAGCAACCCAGGAGCCGCGCAGCAGGTCGGTTTCCGTCGTCGAAAGCCAGGCCAGCGCCTCCGCCTTGGCACTGAACGTTTCAGGTGCGGCGTGGGTGACGCCGGCGTGCAAATAGCGGACCTGGTAACGCCCCGAGGGCAGCTTCCGAACGCTCCCGAAGTGACGGCGGCGGGTGGTTGGCACGAGCGGGAGCACCCTTGCTCTCGGCAAACAGCTCTGACCGCCGCTACCAGGGAAAATGTCGGTGGAGACGATGGGACTCGAACCCACGACCCCCTGCGTGCAAAGCAGGTGCTCTAGCCACTGAGCTACGTCCCCGCGTCCCCGGGAGCATGCAGAAAACTTGGTGCAAAACTCGGCTACGAACGGAACTCGGTCCTGATAGCTTTCTTGGTCCCCCTCTTTGTCTCGTGGAGATCTTATCTCAGCGTCACCACCGGACCTGTCGAGGGCTTGGTCGGCCACAGTGGAAGGCGCCGGGCGACCTGCGGTTGCCGCGCTTGATATATAGAGCACCTGCCTAGTATATTAAGCATAACAGCCCGAAAGGGGAGTCTGACATGACCGAACCCACCGCACCCAGTAAGTCCAAGGTCTCCGTACAGGTAGAGGGGCCCGTGCAAGCCAAGACGCCTGAAGGTGAAGGCGAAGCCACTTCAAACGAGGCCTCTCAGGCAAAGTCGAACAAACGCGAGAAGGCGGCGGGGGGCGGGGCAGCCCCACCGGCAGCGGCGGTGACCACCCACCGGGTCGGGCGAAGCGGCACCTCCCGTTCTCGTGACGCCACTACGGCACATCGGCCGACGGCGCCAAGGGTGCGCCGACTTCCAGATAAGGCGGCTAACGTTGCCCCCGTCGACTTTCCCGGGCCCACCAGCCCCGCGGCTAGTGCCGCGAGGACCGCTGAGCTATCTGCGGCTGTTCGTGACGAGCTCGCCGCCTCGGTAAGCCAGGTGCAAAGCTTCACCCTCGACGTGGTGACCACGTGGGTCGATGTTATCGGCAAGGTCGTACCGAGGTTCCCACGCCTTGCCTTCGTCCCGGCACGTTCGGACGTTGTGGCGGGCCTCGGTGCGGTCTTCGAGGTGGCCGAGGAGCTGTTGGCTTCGCAACGCAAGTTCGCATCGGACCTCGCCAGCGTGCTCGCCCCAGGCCGCTGAACCCGGGGGTTCGCCGAGCTACCGACTGGTCAGCAACACCGGTTCACGACCGACGGTCGGCGTCGGGGTTGCTCCGCGGTTAGGGCGTCCTAGGGTATAGGCGACGTCCAAGCGAACTAAGGACCTTTGGCACTGGTCAAGCCTCGCGTACTGGCGCGACCCTTTCTAACCACCGTGGCCAGTCACGCGGGCTGACCCCGAGCAGAGGGGGGGGAACGTGAGCCACTACGAAGAACCGGTACTAGCGAGCGACACGGACGGAGAGGTCGGGCAGCGGGGGACGACGGTACCCGACCGCAGCGTTGTGGCGCGGACCGACGTCTCTCCCAAGCCGGTCGGCCTCTGGGGCGTGAGAGCGTGGGTTTGGGAGTTCCGTGTCCCGGTCGAGCAAGGCACTGACGGTTTGCCGCGCCACGACCTCATCGTCGATGTTAGGAACGGGGGCATGGAGGACGGCCGTGACAGCAGCAGTCAAAGAAGCGAGGTCTTCATCTGCGACTGGGCTCAGTGAGCGGAGCTGAGGTAGGTGTGCCAGCCAGCGTCAAACTAACCAACTAACTCCCAAGCAACTGGCGCGGGCCTCGGCGTTGTACCGAGCCTGGCGTAGTGTCGCTTGGGGACCTCGTACCAGGACCAATGCGTCCCAACCAGCTCTCTAACCCTCATAGGGATGACGTCGGCCCTTGAGCGTACAGTCCGCTTGAAATCAACTGCCGTACTCGCCATCAAACTGCCGAATAATTGTGCCAAGTACAACAGGGCTGTTCGGGTCGAAATCTCGGGTCTATAGACTGGAGGGAATATATATGGCTTTGACGGGTCATGTTTTCAAGATTATTAATACTCTAGAAGCATTTTTGCCCGTAATTCTCGGTGATGACGCTCCGTCGGGCGGATTCTCTCCATGGCCCGATGCGACAGTTATGGCGACTTACGTTCTTGACTTCGAAACCGGTCCAGGCAATTCGCTTCCGATGACAATCTGGGAAAGCTCGACTACCACCGCGGCCGACGGAAGCTTCTCTCTTGATGACCTTCCGAGCGCGCTGGACAGCTTAGCCAGCCCACCCGAAACAGAACTAATGGTCGCCCTGCGCGTCGACGCGGTGGTCTTTGCCTCACCGAAAGACCGACCGGTAAGCAGGGTGCCGCTTTACCGCTCCGCCCTCGCTGACCTAATGTCAGCTCGCACTAAGCAGTTGGACATCTGGTTGTTTCCCGATATCCTCCCCGAACTAGACGGCGTGACAGCCGGGGCTGTCAGCGGGTTCGTGGGTGGAGCAGGCCTTCCCGGAAACACCATCATCCAAAGCGGGCCCACCGGTCTCGGATTCACCGGATCAGAAGGCCCGGTCAACGTGTCGTTTGCGATCACGGTCTCCCCCGACCTCACAAACGACACGCAGACGTTCTTGGACCTCAACCTTCAGTCATGGAACATCAAGGTCGGCTTTCCAACTGATATTG
>JBEKNX010000062.1:0-15341 GCA_049522375.1 Acidimicrobiales bacterium
CGAGTGCCGTCATCGTCGGCGGGCTCGACCCGGACGGCGCTGAGACGGGCGGTGAACACCGGCCGCCTTCCGGTCCGGGTGAAAGTGGCCCCGGGGCGCGGCCGACCGGGGCGGGAGGGGCCGGCGCCCGCCTCGACGACGGCGGTCGAGAGGTGCGCCAAGCGGTCGGCCAGGCGGCGCTCGGTGGCGTGGTCGAACGGCGCGTCGCCGGAGAGCGCCGGGAGCAGGTGCTCCCAGAACAGGTCGATCTCGGCCTGCATGTCCTCGACCTCCGAGGTGCAGGCGATGACCGCGTCCGCCGCCGGTACCACGACGCAGAACTGGCCGAAGGCGCCATCGCCGCGGTACGCGTCATGACGGCACAGCCAGAACTGGAAGCCGTACCCTTGCTCCCAGTCCGGGCCCTCGGCGCGCTGGGAGTTGTCGACCTGCTTGAGGCGGGCTTGCGCGACATAGCTTTCCGGTACCAGCCGCCGGCCTTCCCAGCGTCCGCCCTGGAGGTACAACTGGCCGAGCTTGGCGATCGACTCGGTCACCACATGCAGCCCCGAAAAACCCAGGTCGACCCCTTCCTCGCTTTGTAGCCACTGGGCTTGTCCTATCCCGAGCGGGTCGAGGAGACGGGGACGCAGGTAGTCGACCAGTCGTTGGCCCGTCAGCTTGGTGATGATGGCGGACAGGGTGTACGTGCAGCCCTGGTTGTAGCAGAAGAGCGAGCCCGGCTCCTGGTCCGGGGGGACCGACAGGAAGCTGCGCACGATGTCCGGGCCGCCCCCGACCAGCGCAGGCCAGGTGTCCGCAGCGTGGCCGCTGGCCATGGCCAGCAGGTGCCGCACCTTCATAGCGGTCACGTACGGGGAGGCGCCCACCGGCACCTTGTCCGGGAAAAAACTCACCACCGGGTCGTCGATGGAGAGCAGCCCCTCGGCCTCGGCGATGCCGACCGCCGTCGACGTGAAGCTCTTGGACAACGAGTAGAGCAAGTGGACAAGGTCGGCTCGGTACGGGGCCCACCAGCCCTCGGCCACGACATGGCCGTGACGGACCAGCATGAGCGAGTGGAGGTCGAGGCGGGCGGACTCGGCCGCGTCCAGGAAGGCGAGCACGCCGGCGGCATCGACACCCTGGGCGGCCGGAGATGATCGAGGAAGATAACTGGCCGTCACGCGCTCAAGGCTAATGCCTCGGCCAGGACCGGTATAAAATCGGCGTTCCCACTGGCGATCTTGTCTTCGTCCCGCGGGGCTCGGGGCACGCAGGGCTAAGCGCGCCGTTAGTATCAAGTCAATTCGGACGGGCCGCTCACCGGGTGGCTCGGGTCGGGCCCACCAGGAAAGGGCCACTAGGAAAGGGAACGATTAGATGCTTATGAGGTACCGCCGGCTCGGTAGATCCGGCCTCAAGGTAAGTGTCCTGTCCTTCGGTTCATGGGTTACTTTCGGCCCCCAGGTGCGTGACCACCAGGCCGTGGAGTGCATGGGAGCGGCCTACGAAGCGGGGGTCAACTTCTTTGACAACGCCGAGGTTTACTCCGGCGGCGAGTCGGAGGAGATCATGGGCAAAGCGATCGCGACGTTGGGCTGGCCACGCTACAGCTACGTCGTGTCCACTAAGCACTTCTGGGGCATTCACGACATCCCGAACATGAAGAGCACCCTCAATCGCAAGTACCTTCTCCAGGGCATCGATGGCTCGCTCGAGCGCCTCGGCCTCGACTTCGTGGACCTGTTGTTCTGTCACCGGCCCGATCCCGAGACCCCCATCGAGGAGACGGTGTGGGCCATGTCCGACATCGTCGGCTCAGGCAAGGCCTTGTACTGGGGCACCTCGGAATGGTCCGCGGAAGAGATCCGCGCCGCCTGGGAGATCGCCGAGCGCCACCATTTGCACAAGCCGGTGGTCGAACAGTCTCAGTACAACCTCTTTACCCGGGAACGGGTCGAAAAGGAGTACGCCCGCCTTTATGAGGACATCGGCCTCGGCCTCAGCATCTGGAGCCCTCTGGCTTCCGGCCTCCTGAGCGGGAAGTACCTGGGGGGCATCCCCGACGACAGCCGGGCTGCGCTGCCTGGTTACGAATGGCTAAAGGAAGAGCTGAGCGACGAGCGCCGCAATGCCAAGGTGCGGCAACTGAAAAACGTCGCCGACGAGCTCGGCGCGTCCCTGGCCCAGCTCTCGCTGGCCTGGTGCGCGGCGAACCCCCATGTCTCTACGGTCATCACCGGGGCTAGCCGCGTGGAGCAGGTGAGGGAAAACCTGGGCGCCCTCGAGGTGATCGACCGTCTTAGCGACGACGTCCTGGACAGGATCGACCGGATAACGGCCGGCTGAGCGCTACGCCGGCTCAGCCGAGAAGGTCCTGGTCGAAAAAGCTCTCGTCGGGCCCTTCCGCCGGCTCGGCAGGGCCAGCGCCGGGACGGGCGGGAGTGGCGGCATTGGCGGCCCCGCGCGGGCTAGTGGCGGTGAAGCGTGGGCCGCCGACCGCATTGCCCGAGGAGACCCTGACCGGGGGCCTTTCACCAGACGGCCCGGCACCAGCCAGGTTGGCACCGGCAAAAGCCGCGCCCGCGCCCGCGGCGGCGACGGCCGGGCGAGGTGTGTGGCGGCCGCCCGTCCGGCGCTTATCGGCTCCGCTCGGGGCGGCTTTGCCCCGACCGGGCGTGGTCGCCTCCAGGGCCGTCACGGGCCCGGACGGGTCGTCGTCCTTGTCGGTTATACCGGACAACTTCTGGCGGCCGGAGGCCACGGTCTTCAGCGTCCGCTCCAACACGATCTCGAAGTGGGCGAGCTTCTGGTCGGCGTAGTCTTCCGCCTCGAGGCGCAACCGCCGGGCTTCGTCGCGCGCCTCTTCTACCGCCCGGCGCGCCTGAGCCTGGGCCTCCTTCAGGATTTCGGTGCGCTGCACGAGCCGCTGAGCTTCTGACCGGGCCGCCTCCACCAGTTCGTCGGCTTGGCGCTTGGTGGTCGCCAGGAACTCCTCGCGTTCTTTAAGCATCCACCGGCCCTGGCGCACTTCTTCGGGCAGGCGCTCGCCGGCCTCCCTCAGTAGTTCGAGGATCTCTTCCTTGTTGTCGAGTTTCACCGATGACGACAACGGCAGCGCCCGGGCCCCCGAGATCATCCCCGCCACCCGGTTGAGGAGCGCCTCCGTCTCGGGGAGGGGGGCGCCGGCGCCGGCCGCATTGCCCGTGGAGCTCATAGACCGAACTTCTCCTTCATAAAGGTGAATACCGGTGCCGGGACCATAGCACCCACCCGGTCGGCGCCTCCGAAGCACATGAAATCACGAAGCCACTTGGAGGCTATGAACGAATAAGCCGACGAGCAAGGTACCAGGAGGGTCTCCATGCCCGAAACGGCTTTGTTGATCTGCGCCTGCTGCAGTTCGGACTCCGCGTCAGAAGCGACGCGCAACCCCTTGATGATGACCTCGGCACCTACGGCGCGGGCAATGTCGACCACCAGAACCTGGCTGTCCTGCTTGGTCAGTTCGACGTTGTCAAGATGGGCGACGGACGCCGCGATCATCGATCGGCGCTCGTCCATACTGAACACTGCAGGCGCTTTCTGGCGGTTAGGGCCGGGTGCTATAACTATGCGCTCGAACAGGCGGCTCGCCGTTTCGACGATCTCAAGGTGACCGTTATGAAAGGGGTCGAACGTCCCCGGGAACAACGCTGTCCTCATACCTCGCCTCTATCGCGCAAACAGGCCAACGTAACGAGGGTACCTCCGTAGCGCTTGGACCGCAGCGCTTGCCAGGCCGGGGGCAGCTGAGGCCCGGCGCGCGTCTCCATGACGACCAGGGGCGAATAGCGGGCGAGCTCGTTCAACAGGGGGGACCACTCCTGCCAGGCGTAAGGGGGGTCAGCCAGCACGAGGTCGACCTCTTCGAGCTTCTCCCCGGCCTCCGCTTCGCCCCAGGAATGCTCCAAACCCCGGGCCTGGGCCCAGCTGAGGACGTCCCCACAGACCACCCGGGCCCTGTCCGGGCCGTAGCCGAGCTTGGCCAGGTTGGACCGCGCCGCCGACACCGCGCTGCGGGCTTGGTCGACGAAGGTGGCCCGCGCCGCCCCCCGCGACAGTGCCTCGATCCCGAGCGCACCGCTGCCGGCGAAAAGGTCCCACACCCTGGCGCCGGCCAGGGCACGGGCGCTTTCCAGCATGGAGAAGGTCGCTTCCCGCACCCGGTCGCTCGTGGGCCGCGTCCCCCGGCCGGCGGGCGCGACCAGGCGCCGGCCTCCTTTTTCGCCCGCTATCACCCGCACGGCAGCTCAGCCCCCCGGCCGGCTCCTGGGTACCGGTCAGCTCTTGAAAAGGTACTCACGGTCCTCGTCGTCCACCAGCGCCCGCAGCTCGCGGGCCAGGCCCGGGTAGTCGGACAAGTCGGTCGCCTCGCCCACGATCTGGAAGGCGACCTCCCTGGCCAGGGCCACGTACTTGCGGTGACGGCGCAGAGAGGCCAGCTTCAGGTCGTTGACACCCTTTTGCCGGGTGCCCAGTATCGTGCCCTCGCCCCGCAGGTCGAGGTCGACCTCGGCCAGTTCGAAGCCGTCGTTCGTCCGCTCCAGGGCCGCCAACCGTTCGGCTCCCTCGGAGGTGGCCGCCTCTCCCAGCAAGAAGCACCAGGAAAGGGCGGCGCCCCGGCCGACCCGCCCTCGCAACTGGTGCAGCTGGGCGATGCCGAAGCGGTCGGCGTCCTCGATGACCATGACCGTGGCGTTGGGTACGTCGATACCGACCTCTATGACCGTCGTGGCCACCAGGACCTGCAGGTGCCCGGAACGGAACTCGGCCATGACGGCCTGCTTCTCCGACGCCGGGAGCTGGCCGTGCAAAAGGCCGAGGCGCAAGCCCATCAGCGGCCCGGCGGCGAGCCGGGTGAGCTCCTCGCTGGCCGAGGCGGCCTGGACGCGCTCGGACTCCTCGACCAGAGGGCAGACGACATATACCTGGTGGCCGGTGGCGACCTCTTGTCTCACCGTTGCCCACGCCCCTTCTACGTCGAGGGGGCCGCGCGCCCACACCGTTTTCACCGGCGTGCGCCCGGGCGGCAGCTCGTCGAGGACGGTGGTGTCCAGGTCCCCGTACACCGTCATTGCCGCCGTGCGGGGTATGGGCGTGGCCGTCATGACTAGCACGTCGGGCACGGGGCCCTCCGACTTCTCCCGCAACGCCGAGCGCTGCTCGACCCCGAAACGGTGCTGTTCGTCGATCACGACCATACCGAGCCGGGAAAACCGCACCGCCTCTGTCAATAGGGCGTGCGTCCCCACGACCAAGTCGACATCGCCGGCCGCCAAGCCGGCCAGCAGTTTGGCCCGGTCGCCGGCCGCCGTGCGGTTGGTGAGCAGCTCGGTGCGGACCTCCCGGTCGCCCCACAGCGATGCCGGGCTCGGCACGGTCAGGCCCGACAGCATGGCCGACAGCGACATATGGTGCTGTTCGGCCAGGACCTCGGTCGGCGCCATCAGCGCTCCCTGGTAGCCGCCGGCCACCGCCGTCAACAACGACCACAGGGCCACGAGCGTCTTGCCGGCGCCGACGTCGCCCTGCAGGAGCCGGTGCATAGGCACGGCTTTGGCCATGTCCGCCTCGATTTCGGCGATGGCGCGTTCCTGCGCCGCCGTCAGGGGGAACGGGAGGCTGGCCCGGAAGCTCTCCATCAGTCTCGACCCGGTCCGGTGGGAAATCCCTTTGGCCTCGCGCTCCACCGCCCGCTTGCGCATCACCAGCACCAGTTGCAGCCGGAGCAGCTCGTCGAAGCCCAGGCGGCGCCGGGCCGCGTTCTTGGCCGCTACCGACTCGGGTTGGTGCACCTGCCACATGGACCAGTCCCGGCCGGTGAAACCGTATTGCTCCAAGGCTTCGGCCGGTACGGGATCCTCGAGCCCGCCCGCCCACTGTAGAGCTTCCCGGACGCAGGAGGCGATCTCCATGGAGGAAATCCCGGCCTTTTCGGACTGCGGGTATATGGGGATGACCCGGCCCTTCCATTCGCCTTCGACCACGTCGACCGAAGGGTTCGACATCTGCCGCCGGCCCCGGAAGGTGGTGACCTTTCCCGAGACGGCGACCTCCATTCCTTCGCTCAGGGATTGCGCCCGCCACGGTTGGTTGAAAAACGACAGGCTCAAATAGCTGCGCTCGTCGGAAACGTCGACGATCACGACCGGCTTGGCTCCCCGGCGGGACGGCAGGCGGTGCACCCGGCGCACCACCGCCACCACCGTTGCCTCGTCGCCCTCGGTCAGCTCGGAAATGGGGACCTGGGTGGTACGGTCCAAATAGCGGCGAGGATAATGAGTTATCAGGTCCAGCACCGTGAGTATGCCCATCTCCTCCAGGGCGTCGGCCCGCGTCTTTTTGGGGCCACGGTGCGGTCCCCGCACGGGGCGCTGAGCGGACCGCAAAACATTTATGGGTGCGCCGCCCAGTTCGGCCAGGCTTTTCAAGCGCGGCTCATTCGATGCTGAAAAGATAAGGGTAAAGCGGCTGGCCGCCGTGATGGACCTCTGAGGTGAGCCCCGGCCGGTTCTCCGAGACCCATTCGACGATGCGGCGTGTGCCGGCCGGGTGCGACCCCTCGCCCTCGATTATCGTCACTATCTCGTAGCCCTTGTCCTCGGGCACGAGCAGGGCGAGCAGGGCGATGGCCGCCTGCGCCGGTCCGCCCGAGCCGGGGGTAACAACCAATATCCCCTGGCGCGACAACCCGAGCCAGTCGCCTTCCTTCACCGGCCCGGCGGCGCTGACGGCGGGACGTGACGCTCGGGCCACTTCACCGGCCACTACCCGCAAGGCCGCCGCCGTCATGTTGTCGGCGTTGGTGTCGACGTCCGCTTCAGGGTCGTAGGCGAGCAAGGCGGCAAAACCCTCGGGGATGCCGGGCGTCGGCACCACCCGGACCTTTTTTTGCGAATGGGCCGCGGCCTGCTCGGCAACGGGCACGACGTTGACGTTGTTGGGCAGGACGATGACTTGCTCAGCCGGGACGGCCGCAATGGCGTCGAGTAGCTCCGCCGTGGACGGGTTGGCGGACTGGCCGCCCGAGACGAGCTGACGGGCGCCGAGGGAGCGGAGTATCCGTTTGACCCCGTCGCCGGCACAGACGGCGACCACCGCACAGTTGACCGGCTCTTCCGGCGCCTCGAGTTGGCGGCCCGACGCCTCCGCCTCGCGCACCCAACGCTCTTCTTCCACCTGGTCGCGGAGATCTGTCACCCTGATCTGGCGGGGCCGGCCGATCTCAATGGCCGCCTCTATGGCCTCGCCCACGTCGTCGGTATGGATGTGGCAGTTGTAGAGGCCGTCGCCTCCGACGATGACGATCGAACCCCCACAGCTCTCCCAGACGGAGCGGAAGGCGGGAACGGACTCGTCCGGCGCCTCCAGGAAGAACATCACCTCGAAGCGCAGTTCGGCCTCGTCCCCGTCCCCCCGGGCGCCGCGGCCAGCGGGCGCGGCCGGCCTCCCGGCCTCGTCGGCGGGACCGGGCCGGGCCGGGCCCAGCACCCCCGCCCCGGTCGGTGCCGGGGGTGGCGGCACCTCCTGGCCGTACAGGACGTGAAGGAAGCTGTCGAAAAGCAGCAGTAGCCCAGCCCCTCCGGCGTCGACCACGCCTGCCGCTCGCAGCGCCGGGAGTTGCTCGGTGGTCCCGTCCAGGGCACGCGCCGCCGCCTCACGAGCGCCGTCGAGCACCGCGGCGAGGCCGGGAGCGTCCCCCTGGGCGGCTTGCTCGGCACCACGGGCGCCAGCCCGGGCGACGGTGAGGATGGTGCCTTCCACCGGGTTGCTGACGGCGGCGTAGGCACTGTCGCTGGCCCGGGAGAGGGCTTCGACCACGTCGGCCGGCCCGAGGCTGTCCCCGGTCCCGAACGCGCTGGCCAGGCCGCGCAGGACCTGGGACAGGATGACGCCGGAGTTGCCGCGCGCGCCCATGAGCGAACCATGGCTGAGGCACTGGCCCAGCGTCGCCATGTCGAGCGGGGCGGGGGCGGCGTCGATCTCGGCCTGCACCGCCTCCAGCGTCAAGGCCATGTTCGTGCCCGTGTCGCCGTCGGGCACCGGGTAAACGTTGAGGCGGTTGAGGGCGGCCCGGTGCGTGACCAGGGCGTCGCGGTAGGCACGGACGACGCAGGCGAGGTCGAGGGCCGTTATGCGGTCAGGTGCCGTGAGGCTATGTGCTGCTCCCATGGGGCGGCCCTTGTCTGTGCGGTACTTCCTGGTGGTGCCTCATTACGGCGACCGGAGCGGCGATCGTAGTCAGGGTACCCGCTTGGCCCTGCCGGGACCACTACCCGCCACCATGCGGCGGGCTGCAGAGCCGCGGCCGCCAGCCATGGGCCGCCGGCAGGGAGCACGAACGGTAGAGGTGCGCCGAGGATGGTATCCTCGGACTCCCATGGCAGCGGTTTGTGAAGTTTGTGGCAAGCACTCGTCCGTCGGCATGAGCGTCAGCCACTCGCACCGGCGTACCAAGAGGCGTTGGTACCCCAACATCCAGCGAGTGCGGGCCATCGTGGGCGGGAGCCCGCGCCGCCTGAGCGTCTGCACCTCCTGCATCCGCGCCGGCAAGGTGACCAAACCGGCCAGGTAAGCCCAGACCGCCGGTAACCCCGTCTGGTGGCTGCTAGGTCGGAAGGACCTTTACGGACGCCTGAGCGAGTTCGCCTCGAGCAAGGACATCACGTCCTCGCTACGGAAGCGGAGGTGGCCTCCCACCGTGCGCAGGCACGCCAGCTTGCCCGAAGCGGCCCAGTTGATGACCGTGCGTTCGGTGACGTCGAACAGCGCCGCCACCTCGTGGCTGCGCAGGAGCGAATGCCCGTCCGCAGTCTGCTTGGTACTGGGGGTGTGCTCGGTCAGACCGGGAGGGCCAGGCAGGTTGTCCGTGGCCCGGTGAGCAGACAGCGCGCCGCTCACGAGTCGCCCGATGGCCACCATGGCTGCCCGTTCCCGGCGGGAAAGCTCCCGGGGCTCGGTGTCCAGGACAGAGAAGATGGCGTTGACCTCTCCGCTGGGGCCCAGCAGGGGGATGGCGAGCAACCAGCGGATGCCCAGGTTGGACCGGGCCAGCCGGCTGTGGGCCAGAGCTGGGTTGCTGCCCGGGTCCGTCACCTCGACCGGCTCACGCCTTCCCGCGATTATCGAGAAGAGCTCGGGGTCCTCCAGGGCGTCACGTTCGGCCCCGAAGGACAGCGTGCTCCAACCCTCTCCCCGCGTCACGGTGAGAAGGGCCAGCGGGCACCGCGAAGCCGTGGAGCCGACGAGAAGTAGATCTGCAAAGGCTTGACCGGCCTGGCTGACACCGTTGCCTTCCTCGCGGCGGCCGGTCGGCCGAGCCGCCACTGTCTGCGCCGCGGGACCACCCAGGTTAAGAACACCTGGTAGAGGCCGGCGCGCCACCGGGACAGGCGACCGCGTGAGCGTCGTCTCGGCCCCCCGCGCCAGACGCGAGTTGGCCTGCAACACAGTAGGGGTTGCTTCACTCACGTTCCCGGTCTCCTCCTTGTTCCCGGGCAGTTCCCGAAGACTGCTTACAGCAAAACGTCGGTCAGTCGGTGGGGCCTCTTGAGGTAAGGACGGAGAAACCGGAAGAACGTTACGCATTCTTGGGCACTTGTGCTCTAAAGCGCAAACCGAAGCCTAGTCGCCCGGACGGGCCGCGCCAAGTGGTGCCAGGGTGGGGCGAGCGAGGGCTAAAGAGCATGTTCCCAGCCCCTGACCTGCACCGTCGCCCCCGCGAGGAAATGACAGGACGGGTCTGGCACGCACTCGCCGATGAGCAGTGGGGCGGGCAGCCCGGCCGCGGCAAAGGCCTGGCCGGCCGACGCCGCGTCCGCGGGCGATATGGTGAACACCAGGACGTAGTCGTCCCCACCTGCCAGCGCTTCCTGCCTGGTGGCGCCGGGTGCCGCGGGCACCTCAGCCAGCTCGAAGCCCACCCCTGACTGGCTGGCCAGCTGGGCCAGGTCGGCCATCAGGCCATCAGACACGTCGATCATGGCGGTGGCACCGGCTCGGCGCGCCACGGCCCCGGCCACCAACGCCGGCCGCGGCCGGGCATGGGCCCTCACCAGCGCCTCCTCTTCGGCCGGCCGCGCTTCGGCCGGCCGCGCTTCGGCGGGCCGCGCCCGCTCGGCCCCTTGCGGGCCGCGCCCTTGCAGCACCCGCAGGCCGGCGGCCGACGCTCCCAGGGGCCCGGTGACCCAGATGGTGTCCCCGGGACGAGCACCCCGCCTCAGTACCGGCGGGCCGTCCACCGAACCCGTGATGGCCACGGTCACCACTACCTGCTGACCGGCGCTCAAATCGCCGCCGACCACCGGGCAGCGGTACTCGCCCGCCGCAGCCAGCACCCCCTCGTAGAGGCGGCCGAGGTCCTCCGGGCCGAGCCCGACGACGCTCACCACGGCGTGAGCGGGGGCCCCGCCCATGGCGGCGATGTCGCTCAGGTTGACAGCCATGGCCTTCCAGCCGAGGTCGCTCAGGGTCGTGAGCGACAGGTCGGCGTCTAGTCCGGCAACAACGGTGTCGGTGGCGAGCAGGAGCAGCGGCGCCCCGGGCACCGGCTTCAGGACGGCGGCATCGTCCCCGAACCAGACCTCGCCTTCGGGCGCGGCGGGCAGGAGCCGGCGCAGACGGGCCAGCGCCTCGTGCTCTCCCAGGCCAGAGCCCTCGCCGGCATCACCAGCCATCGCTGGTGCCCGACTCTACTAGCCGGGACACCAGACCTACATCCGGGACAGCAGCTCGGCCTTCTTGGCGGCGAACTCCCGCCGGCTGATCACGCCCCGCCGGCGCAGGTCGTCAAGTTGGCTGAGCTGGTCGGCCACCGTCTGCTCCCCGCCGGCCACGGCGACGGCAGCACCCGCCACGGCGCCCACGTCCGCGCCCGGTACCGGCGGCCCGCCGCCCCCGGACGGGTCGGCGGCCTGCCAGCCGACGGGCCCCGCCCCCCGGCGCTGGTTCAACAGACGGTAGATCTCGTTCTGGATGCTGACCGGGTGGGGCAGGTCCGGGAAGACCTCCTGGCTGTCGCGTCCCGGCGACTCGAGCAGGATGTCGCCGCAGCCGAGCAACCGGTCTATGAGCGACTGGCTGTAGGAGATGTCCGTCAGGCTGTCGAGGCGGATCTCGCGGCCCGTACGCCTCAGGACACCCTTGCGCAGGACCAGCCTCTCGCTGGTCACGGCGAACGAAGTCGTCGCCCACCGGACATAGCGGACTGCCAGCCAGAACACGCAGACGACCAGCAGGGCGGCCAGCGCCAGCTCGGCCCACTGGGGGACCTGTTCCACTAGGGCGGCCACGGCGCCGGCCAAGGCGATGATCAAAGCGGACGCCGGCCCAGCCAGGTACTTCCAGTGGGGCCGGACGTCGACGGCGAGTTGTTCACCGGGGTTCAGGAGCTTGACGGGGTAGCCCATGAGACGGTCTCCTTCCGGGCGCCAGCGGTGCTAGCCGAGCTTGTTGGCTATCGAGGCGGCCGAGCGTAGGGCGGAGCCATCGGCGCCCATCGAGCCCCAATGGGCACTGGGGAGCCGCCGCGCCTCCTCGATCATGTCGGCCAGCAAAGTGGGGAAATCGACGGCCGCATCACCCGACCAAAGGTACTTCGCCAGGGAGCCGGGGATGGTGTTGACCTCGTTGACCCACCACTGCCCGCCCTCTTCGACCAGGAAATCTATGCGCCAGACGCCCCTCACGCCGGCCAGGACGGCCACGGTCGTGGCCGCGTCCCGCAATTCCTTCTCCAGCCCGGGGGCGAGTTGGGCGGGGAGCTCGCGAGGGGCGCTGACCATCCCCTGCCCGCCCAGGTACTTGTCCGAGTACGACAGGATCGGGCCGGCGCCGGCGGGCCGTAGAGGCCGGTCGAACAGCGACAGGGCCAGCGCCGGGTAGGCGCGCACCGACACGTTGACGTCGTAGGCGTCGTTGCGGAAGGGCTCGGCCACCACCCCCCGGACGGTGTGGGGACCGCCCAGTTCGGCGTAGCGGACGACGTCGGCCCAGTCTTCGATGACCTCGATGCCGATAGAGGAGCCGCCGAAGCGGGGCTTGACGATGTAGGTGCCGCCCATGCCGTCCCAATCAGGCGCTTCGCTCCCCGGGGCCACCAGCTTGCGGGGCAGTGCCGGCAGCCCGGCGCCCTGAACCACGGCCCCAAAAGCGAGCTTGTCCATGCACAGCGTCGCCGCCGCCGCCGCCGGCCCGGTGTAGGCGACGCCCGCCAGATCCAGGGCCGCTTGCAGGGTACCGTCCTCGCCCGGGCCTCCGTGGCAGCAGTTGACCAGGGCGTCAAACTCCAGCCGGCGCTCCTTGGCCCCCAGGACACCGGGCTTGGTCATGAAGAACCCCCCGCCGGGCTGGGCTACAAAACGCAGCTCACGGGCCCCTTTGGGGGCACCTTCGAGGAAGGCCGACGCCTCGAGGGCGGGCTCGACGGCGACGAAGCGCTCGCCCTTGGTCCAGTAGACCGCCTCCACGTTGGCCCGGCCCGCCGTGACCAGGGCCCGGGCAGCCTGCAGGCCGGTCAGGATGCTGACGTCGTGCTCGGGCGAGGGACCGCCGAAGATAACCGCCACCGTGCTGGGCCCCGTAGGGAGGTCCGCTGCGCTCACTGGTCCAAGGGTAGTGGGCCTACGGGTAATGGTCGGGCCTACGGGTAATGGTCGGGTAGGTCGTTCTCGTACAGGACGGCGTCGACCGGGCCGAGGTTTGCGGACACCCACCCGACGGCGGCCTTGCGGTCCCGGGCGCGGCGGACCGGCACACCGGCGGCTTTGGCCCCGGCTATCAAGGACCGGGCATTGGTCCGGCCGACCACGACGAGCTCGGTGGCCACGGCCCCGGCACCGGCGGCGAAATTGGCGTTCTCCCTGTCCTGGAGGCGGCCGAGCTCGACCATGCCCGGGGTGACGACGACTCTTTGGCCCGCCGGGTCACCGATCACGCCGAGGAGCACCAGTGCGGCTTTGGCCCCGGCGGGGTTGGCGTTGTAGGTGTCATCGATGATCCTCGCCCCGCTCGCCCCTTGCTGGGCGCTGCGCCGGTGAGGGGCGCCCGGCAGCGAGCCCAAGCGCGCCGCCACCGTTCCCGTCGGCACCCCGAGGCAAAGGGCGGCCGCCACGGCACAGGCCACGTTGCCCGGCTCCACCTCCGGCGCCGCCGGCACCAGCAAGTCCATTTCGGCGCCGACGTGAGCCGCTCGCACCCGCAGCATGCCGGCATCGGCGGTAACCGAGACGTCGGCGCGCGGGCCCTGCGACGAGCAGCGCCATACCGTCTTTCCCTCTTCTTCGACCTTTTGGGCCAGCTGCGCCAGGAGGGGGTGGTCGATGTTCAGGATGGCCACGGACGCCCCGTCCAGGATTTCGGCCTTGGCTTCGGCAATGCGCTCGAGACTGCCCATCCGCTCCAGGTGCACCGGCCCGATGGCGGTGATCACCGCCACTCCGGGCCGCGTCCAGGCGCACATGGCGGCTATCTCGCCGACGCCGTAGGTCCCCATTTCGGCTACGAACACCTGCGTGCCCGTGGCCAGGTGCTCGTTTATGGCCCGGGCCAGGCCGGCCGTGTTGTTGTAGCTGGCCGGCGTGGCGACCACCGAGAAAGTCCCGGCCACCAGGTGAGCCACGTAGCCCTTGGTCGTGGTCTTGCCATAGGACCCGGTGATGGCCACCACCCGGGGCGCGACGGCCCGCAGGCGCTGGCGCGCTCTGTCGACGTACGGCCGCAACAGGCGCGCCTCGACCGGCTTGACCAGCACCAGCGCCGCGTCTATGAGCACGGGGGCACCGAGGGCGCAGATGGCGACGGCACTGAAGGCGGCGTGCAGGCCGGCGATGGCCAAGCCACCGACGACGACGGCGGCCAGGACGGCGGTGGTCCCGGCCAGCCGCCGCAGCCTCGGTGTCCAGGCCAGCGGCGACGTCGTACCCCTCAGCTTGAGACCGACGGGCGCAGCGCCGGCCACCACTAGGGCGGCGAAGCCGGCCGGCGGGTACCACAGCGACGCCACCGCCCCCGCCGCACCGGCGACCGCCAGGGCCCGGTTGACGCCTGTCGCCAGCCACCATCGCCGGGCGAAACGCACGGTCGTCCCGGCCAGGTAATGCTCGCGCTGAGCCACCCGGAGCCAACGCACACAGGCCAGGGCCAAGGCTCCCGCGCCGAGGCACAGACCGAGGACGTCGACGAGCGTCGTGCTCATGGCGCAGGCTGGGGCTGATGGCGTAGCAGAGCCGCCCGCACTTCCGCGGCCACCGGCGGCGTCATGAGGTGCCCTGCGGCCGGGACCACCGTGATATGGACCGGCGCGGTGGCGGGCAAACCTTCCAGAGCGGCTCTGCACCCGGCCAGGGACGTGACGGTGTCGTGCTCGCCCCACACCAGTTCCAGGGCACGCCCGGCGGCGGCCCAGGACCGCACCGACGGCATGTACGCGCCCTGCGCCGTCTCGGCCACGGCCTTGACCAGGACTCCCCGCATAACTTGGCTCGCCCGCCGGTAGTCCTGCGAGCCGTACTTCTGGCGTAGCCGCTCCATCCGGTCCTCAGGGACCAGACCGGCCCGGTGCAGCGCACGCCCGGCCCGGTAGACCAGCGGAGGCCGGCGGACGGCCTGCCCGAGGGGCGGTGCCAGCGGAGCCCCCACCAGCACCAGGGCGGCAATGCGCCCGGCGCCCGGGTACGTCGCCGCGTCCCCTACCAGCCGGACGGCCACACGGGCCCCGAAGCTGTGCCCGACCAGGACGACGGGGCCGGGGCCCAGGTCGTCGAGGGCGGGCGCCACCCACTGCGCGTACTCGGAGCTGGACCAGGGGGCCGGAGGTTCGGGAGCGACCCCGTGACCAGGCAGGTCGAGCGCCACGGCGTCGAGACCTGCGAGCACGGGGTCGAAGTCATGGTGGTCACGGCCCCAGCCGTGCAGCGCCAGCACCGACGGCGCAGCGGTCCCATATCGGGCGCCCCACAAGCGGCCACGGGCAAACGTGCTGAGCGCCATGAGTCAGGCGCAAAGACTACTCGCCCCGTACCCCGCCATCGTGGAGGCCATCCACGGTTCCGGTCACTGCCCCCTTGTAGGGTGAACTACATGAGTGTGACTTTGGACGACCCATCGCGGGACGACCAGGCGCGGGACGACCAGGCACCGGACCGCCTCGCACCGGACCGGCAGGCACCGCTGCTCGCCGACTTGACCTCCGCGCAGTACCGGGCCGTGACCACCCCGGCAACGACGGTGTGCGTGCTGGCTGCCGCCGGGGCGGGCAAGACCCGCGTCCTGACCCGGCGGGTCGGGTACCGGGTGGCGGCCGGCACGGCCACGCCTGA
>JBEKNX010000063.1:0-15333 GCA_049522375.1 Acidimicrobiales bacterium
GCCCAAGGGTTGACAGGGGTCATCACTCGGGACGATCATCAGTCCTGGCCGGACGGTGCGGGCTGAAGGTGGTCCCATGCTGTTGGCAAAGGGGTGGTCCCATCCCGGTGGCAAGCGACAGGGTTCGAGCCCAGGTCCAAGCCTGGAAACCGTGGTTGGTATTTTCTAACGGGACGTGGCCATCCCGAAGGCTGCAGTGGCACCCAGACGTGACGGACGCCCCTCAGATACCTAACAAGTGTCGGTGTTGACAAGCGCCGGCCTATCGCAAGCAGCAGGCCGACGAACCGGCCGCCTACCTGTTGAAGAACCTCTCATCTCCAGGTGACGTGGTACTCGATCCGTTTGCTGGTGTTGGCACCCACGGTAGGTAGCTCTCGCCCTTGAGCGTCAGTTTGTTGGGGCCGGAATGCACAGACAGCGCTCGGCTCGACCAGACTGTCCATCTCATCTCTCAAGAAGACGGCGTGGCGTGACCGGTCATAGGCAAGCCAAGCGTCAGGGGACCCACCGCTGGGACAAGCTCAGGGCCGAAGAACAGCGCGCACGGTCGGCTGAGATAGCGGCGAAGGAGGCGCTGGCTCAGGGCCTGCCAACGAACCTACGGACACGGCGCCTTCGGTGACCGCGGTCGCTTGCCCGAGCCGAGGGCCCTGCCTCGCCCTCGGCGCGAGGCGGGGCGGGCGTCCTCATTACGGCGGCGCTAAAGACCATGGCCCCGGAACAGGTAGTGCCAGGCACCGAGCTGCTTACTGGACTTCTTGGCCGGCTTGCCAGCTGACGATTCCGGCGTCCGAGTCATCGGCGGGTGGAACCTGGTGTTCGGCCCCTGCCTGTAGAGGGGGGACCACCTGTATCGTTGTCGCACTTGCCGCTAGGGACCAAGAACCCCTCGACGGAGCGGACCTTCCGCCCGAAGTCCGGCGGGTGGACGGCCCCGCCCCACACCGCCTCGTAGACCCGACGAGGACCGGGGATGGTGAAGAGCTCATCGAGCAACAAGACGGCCGGCCAGCAGTCCCCCTCGAGCTCGCCCGGCCTCAAGGAGCGATGCTGCGACGACGACGTGAACAGACTGACGGTCCGTCATCTGAAGGGTCCACCGACTACGGTCCTGTTTTTTGTCAAGCAGTCAGGTACCGATGGTGTTCCGAACCCGGAAGGCTCACCGAAGCGGCAGCTGGGCGCCGTCGCGCAGGTATACGGGGATCCGTTCGAGCGGGGCGGCGGCGTCGAGCCATGTCCCGCCGTCGATGGTTTCTTGCGCCCAAGGGTCGGCCCAGATGGCCCCGGCGGGGAGGTAGACGCGCCGGGAGCGGGCACCGAGGTCGGTAACCGGGGCGACGAGCACCGAGGGGCCGAAGCAGTACTGGTCGTCGATGCCCCATGCTTCGGGGTCGTCGGGGAAGTCGAACCAGAGCGGTCGCATGGGCGGCACCCCCTCGCTGGTCGCGGCGGCCATCTGTTGGAGCACGTAGGGCTTGATCCGCTCCCGGAGCCGCAGGACGCCGGCCAGGATCTCGTACACCTCCTCGCCGTAGGACCACACCTCGTTGGGCCCGCCTGACATCGCCTGCGAGAGAGGGCTGCGGGGCAACCGGTCACCGTGCAGCCTGAACAGCGGGCACCACACGCCGTACTGGAACCAGCGCACGATCAGCTCCCGGTAGGTGGGGCTCGACGGGTCGCCCCCGTGGAACCCGCCGATGTCGGTCGTCCACCACGGGATGCCCGAGACGGCCACGTTGAGCCCGGCCCGGACCTGGGCCGCCAGGGACTCGAAGGTGGCGGGGATGTCGCCCGACCACAGCGCCGCCCCCCAGCGCTGGCTGCCGGCCCAGGCCGAGCGGACCAGGCTGACCACCTCGGTCTCGCCGACAGAGCGCATGCCCTCGTAGACGGCCCGGGCGTGGTCGGCGGGGTAGCGGTTGAGGACCTCGGCCCCCGGCCCGGCGGCCAGGCGCAGGTTGTCGACGTGGCCGGGCTTTATTTCGGGCTCGCAGGCGTCGAGCCAGAAGACCTTGATGCCGTAGCGGTAGTAATTGGCCCGCAGCTGTTCCCACAGGTAATGGCGGGCGGCGGGGTTGGAAGAGTCGTAGAACGAGACGGGCAGGCGCACGGTCGAGCCCCGGTCGGGCCAGTCGGCGTGGTGGGGCGGCCCCGCTTCGCTGGCGATGAGGTACCCGGCGTCGAGCATGGGCTGGTAGTTGGCCGACAACAGGCTCACCGACGGCCACACCGAGACCATGAGGCGGGTGCCCATGGCCGACAGCTCGTCCACCATGGCCTGGGGGTCGGGCCACTCGCTGGGCTCGAAGCGCCAGTCGCCCAACTGCGTCCAGTGGAAGAAGTCACAGACGATGACCGATAGGGCCAGGCCCCGGCGGTGGTACTCCCGGGCCACCTCGAGCAGTTCGTCCTGGGTGCGGTAGCGCAGCTTGGACTGCCAAAAACCGGCGGCCCACTCGGGTAGCACCGGGGCGTGGCCGGTCACGTCGGCGTAACGGGCCGCTATCTGAGCGGGCGTGCCGGCGGTGACCCAGTAGTCGATCTGGCGGGCGGAGTCGGAGACCCAGCGGGTGGCGGTGGCCCCGAGCTCGACGCGGCCCACGGCCGGGTTGTTCCAGAGCAGGCCGTAACCCCGGCTGGAGACGACGAAGGGGATGGACACCTCGGCGTTGCGCTGCACCAGGTCGACCACCAGGCCTTTTTGGTCCAGCCGGCCGTGGGTGTGCTGGCCCAGGCCGAAGAGCCGCTCGCCCTCGTAGGCGGCGAAGCACTGTTCGAGGCGCTGGTAGCCGTTGCCCCGGGCGGTGAAGTTGCGCGGCCCCGGCCACCAGAAATGGATGGGTTGCTCGGCCAGCAGCTCCTCGCCCGTCTCGGTGCGCAGGAACCGGACCTGGCCCTTGCTGTTCACTTCGGCGGTGATGGACCCGACGGCGATGCTGGCCTCGGCGCCGACGACCTTGACCGTGGCCGCGGCGGCCGGGCGTTCGGCCAGGGCGCCGTGGTCGTCGATCAGGTGGTCCAGGGCGGCGCGCACCCGCAGGCTGTCCGGCCCCCACGCTTCGATGCGCACCACCTCGTGGCCCGAGCGCCACGTGAGGGCGCCGGCATCGTCGACAAAGGGCGCGGTCGGGATTGCGTCGTCAGGTTTGGGGAAAACGGAGGGCACGGCGGCGGTCCTTTGCGGTCGAAGGTGGGGCGAAGGTCGAGGGGCCCCTGGGCGTAGGGTACCCCTTACGGCACGCACCCACGGGAGCCGGGGGCACACGTCCTGGCGGACGGAAGGCGCACCCCCGGCGACCCGCACGGGTGTCAGATAATTACGTATTTACGAGACGTGGTACTGGTTTACGAGACTTTGTACTGGGCCAGCGCCGTCTTCACGCCGACCTCAGCCGTGTTGAGGGCCTGGGTGGGCGTCTGCTTGCCGAGGATGACGGCTTGTACCGCCGTGCCCAGGGCAGTCTCGATGGCCGAGTAGGCCAGGCCGACTTCACCGGTGCGGGACCGAGCGTGCTCGATCTCTTCGGCGAAGATCTTGTCCTGGGGGACCTTGGCCAGCAGCTCGGCCGAGACCGACTTCTGGCTGGCGATCTCGCCGTTCTGGGCCGCCCAGCTGTAGGTGCTGGCCGGAGAGGTGAGGAACTCCAGCAGCTTGAGGCCCAGGGCCTCATTTGCCGGCGACGACTTGGGAATGACCCACACCTCGCCCCCGAGGGGAGCGGCAGCCGACATGCCCATGCTGGGGACGGGGATCTTGGCGATCCCGTAGTCGAGCCCCTTGGTGGCGTCGAAGGGGCCCAGCTCCCATGGGCCCATCACGATCATGGCCGCCTTGCCGCCCATGAAGTCGACGGCCGTGTTGTTCTGCTGCTCGTCCACGACCGAGGTGGGCAGGGCGCCTTCCTTGGCCAGCTCCGCATAAAGCGTGAGCGCCTGTACGCCGCCGGCGTTGTTGACGTGCTCGAGGTCCCCCCCGGCCGTCCAGAAGAAGGGCAGGAACTGCCACACGGCGCTACCGGGGACATTGTCCGCCGCCACTTCGAAGCCGGCTACCCCGTTGCTCGTCAGGGCCTTGGCGTCGGTCACTAGCTGCGCCCACGTCGCCGGCGGCGCCATTACATGCGCGGCCGAAAACAGCTTCTTGTTGTAAAACAGGCCGATCGTATTGTTGCCGAAGCCGAGCCCGTACTGCACTCCCTTATAGCTCCCCGCCGCGATCGCCCCTTCGGTCAGGCTCGAGGTATTGACGCCGAGGCTGGCCAGGGGGACAAGGTCGCCGGCGGCCGCTAGTTCGGGCATTACCGGGTTGTCCATCATGAGCAGGTCGGGGAGCTGGTGCGACGCCGCTTCGGTCAGGGTCTGGGACGCCGCGTTACCCGGCGGGAAAACATCGCGCTTCACCGTGTAGCCCGGGTTGGCTTTCTCGAACTGGTTCACAAATGCGACCATTTCGGTGTTGTCGCCCGTCGTGTAGTAGTCCTGCATGGTAATCGTGCCCGGCTTGGCCGGTGGCAGCATCGAGGCCGATGCCACGCTGTGCGGCGAAGCCATGGCCGTCACCGGCCCGCACACGCCTACCAGCAGCACTGCCGCGGCCGACGCAGCCAGAGTGGTACGCCCCTTTACTCGCTTAACTGTCACCATTTCTTTGTAACCCCTCTCTTGTAATTGGCGGATAGGTAGTCGTGAAGATCGCCTAGCTCGGAGACGCCCGGTGACCGGCCGCTCCGCTGGTTCTTTTTTCTCCCTTGTGCAGCATCCGGTTGGTCACATCACGTCGACCAACGATTGTTTGGTGGGTGGGTTGAACGTTTCGCCCAGCACCACGCAGGCCGCTCCGCGAGCCCATTTGGCACCGTCGACCGGTTCGGAGACGAGGACCACCTCGGGATCGGTCTCGGCGAAGGTCGAGGCGGCGATGGCTTTGCGCACCGGGCCGAAGCGCCACTCCCCGGCCGGGACACCTTCCCCGCTTATGACCACCAGGCGCGGGTTGATCACATTGACGATGGCGGCCACGCCCCGGCCGAGATGGTCGCCGGCGCGGGTGAGGACCCCTCGGCTGAGCTCGTCGCCCTGGTCGGCCGCCGCCCCCACCTGAGCGATGGTGAGCTCTCCGCCTTCGCTGGCGTCACGCAATGACGTCGGCGTGCCCGCGCTGACAGCGGCGCGGATGTCCCGCAGGATCGCCCTGTCGGACGCCCACGCCTCTACGCACCCGTTCCTGCCGCACGTGCACGGGGGGCCATCGTCCCCGAGCTGGATATGCCCGAACTCCCCAGCCGCCCCCTGAGCGCCGCGATGAAGTTGGCCATTGACCACGATCCCGGCCCCGATGCCGGAGCCGACGACTATGACGATGAAGTGGTCGACGCCATGGCCGAGCCCGAACCATTGTTCGGCCGCGGTGAGAGTGTTGGCGTCGTTCTCCAGGATGACCGGGAGGCCCAGTCTTTCCGAGAGAGGCTGGGCCAGGGCCACGTTGTGCCAGCTGAAGGTGTTGGAAAAACGGCACACGCCGGTCGTGGCGTCGACGGCCCCGGCCACGCCCACGCCCACGCCGATTATGCGGCCCGGCGCTACGCCCGACGACGAGATGGCGGTCTGGATCGCCTCGTGGATGGCGGCGATGACAACTTCAGGCTCCCGGTGGGCCGGCGGGGCCGTCGGTCCGGCGGTGGCCGCCGCCCGTTCCGGCAGGGGGGTGACCTGGGTATAGAGGACGCCGGCGCGCAGGTCGGTCACCACCAGGGAGATGGCGTGGCCCATGAGCTTGAGCCCGATCACGTAGTTGGCTTTGTCGTTGAGCCGGAGCAGGGAGGGGGGGCGGCCGCCGCTGGAGACGCCCTGCCCGACCTCCTCCACCAACCCCCTGACGGTCAGGTCCGCCACGATCGATGAGACGGTCGGCCCGCTCAACCTGGTCGCTCTGACCAGGTCGGCACGGGACATCGTCGGGTGGGTGCGCAGCATGTTGACCACGAGGTTGCGGTTCATGTCGGCCATCAGCTGCCAGTCGCCGCGGCGGATGCCCTGTCGGGAGAAAGTATCTTCGGAAAGATTCATAAGAAAGTCCGAAGGGAAGTTTATTTAGAGGGGAACGGCGTGTCAAGGCGCACGCCCGGCTCTGGCGCGCCGGTGCCGCCCGGGGGCTGCCGAGCTACCTGGGGAGGCGGGCTTACCTAGGGAGGCGGGCTTACTTGTGGGGCTGGGGCACGACCAGCACCTTGCCCACCGCACCCCGCTCGACGGCGTCCTGAGCGGCGGCAACTTTGTCGAGGGGGAACATGTGCACGGGCAGGGCGGAGAGCGCTCCCGTGGCCAGGGCCCCGTTCGTCCAGGTGACGGCCTCGGCGATCTCGGGGGCGGGCACGCCGTAAAGCAGGACGTACTGGAGGGTCACGTTGGCGCTCATGAGCCGGCGCGTCGGCAGCACGGGGTCGCCGGCCTCGCTGGCGTAGACGACGATAACCGTGCCGGGCCCGGACACCGCCAGGTCCAGGTCCAGGTCGGCGCCCAGGGCCAGCTCGAGGATGCGGTCCATGCGAGGGGCGAACGACTTGACCAGCTCGGTCGCTCCGGGCTCGCGGTAGTTGACGACGAGGTCGGCCCCGGCGGCCCGCGCCATCTCCGCCTTGGCCTCCGAGCTCACCGTGGTGACCACCCAGGCTCCGGCGTGCTTGGCCAACTCGATGGCGAAGTGCCCGACCGCCCCCGCCCCGCCGGCTACGAGCACGTGAGCGCCCGCCAGCGACTCAGGGTGACCGCCCAGGCAATGGGCGGCGGTCAGGGCGGGGACGCCGAGGCAGGCCCCGAGCTCGTCGGACGCACTGTCGGGCAGGGGCACCGCTCGTACGGCCGGCACCACGCTGTACTCGGCCGCCGTGCCGTAGCGGTTGGCAAAGGCGGCGAGGTAGAGCCACACCCGCTGGCCGACGACGCGGTCTGTGACCCCCTCTCCGACGGCGTCGACGACACCGGAGCCGTCGTGATGGGGTACCTGGGAACCGTCTGGCCCGGAGCCGGTGGCACCCGAACGCGACTTCCAGTCCGTGGGGTTGACACCCGAGAACAGCACCTTCACCCGGACTTCCCCCGGTCGAGGCTCGGGCGTGGCGATCTCCTCGACCGACAGCACGGTGGACGGCCCGGTTCCCCGGTACAAAGCGGCCTTCATGTCTTGGAGCCTCCTAGCTCATGCGATTGCCCTTACGGTACGCCAAGGCGCCCTGTCGTGCCCTTTGGCGTGCTGGTCCGGGAGCGGCGCGCCGGCCGGCGCGGGTGCCGGGCACCTGCCCGGGAGCACACAGGCACTGGTGTATTCTCATGCAGCGTGTGCCCCGGAGCTGCGGACGCCGGTGCCGGTGGGCCGATCAGGGTCCTTCTCGTCGAGGACGACCCGGGCGACGCGCTGCTGACTAGCGAACTGCTCCAGGACTCGGGCTTCTCCTTCAAGGTCGAGCCCGTACGCCAGCTGGCCGACGCCATGGCCCACTTGGGGCGCGGCGTGGAATGCGTCCTGCTGGACCTCGGGCTGCCCGATGCCGGCGGCCTGGAGGCCCTCGACCGGATCCTGGACGCAGCACCGCGGACAGCGGTGATCGTGCTCACGGGCCGGGCCGACCGGGACCTCGCCCTGGTGGCGGTGGCCCGGGGAGCGCAGGACTACCTGCAAAAGGGCGAGATCGACCGGGAGCTGCTGAGCCGCTCCGTCCGCTACGCCGTCGAGCGCAAGCGGTCCGAGGAGGCTGCTCGTCAGCTCCTCGCCCGAGAGCTGATGGCGGCCGAAAGCGCCCGGCTCGAGAGAGGCCTCCTGGCCCGGCCGATGCTGGCCAGGTCCGGTCTCCGATCGGTGGCCCGCTACCGGTCAGCCGGTGGGTCTCTACTTCTCGGTGGTGACTTCTATGACGCCATCGAACTGCCCGACGGCTCGGTGCGCCTCGTGATCGGCGACGTTTCCGGCCATGGGCCCGACGAGGCGGCTATCGGGGTGGCGCTGCGCATCGCCTGGAGAGGGTTCGTGCTGGGAGGGGTTGGCCCGGACGAGGTGTTGCCGAACTTGCAGGCGCTCCTGGACGCCGAGCGCCATAACGACGACCTTTTCGCCACGGTTTGCGATGCCACCATCGCGCCGGACCGGCGCTCGGTCGCGCTTCGCCTCGCCGGTCACCCGGGGCCGATCCTGATGGGGGAGGAGACGCGCCAACTCACCGTCGACCCCGGGCTCCCGCTCGGCATTTTCGAGTCGTCGCGCTGGCAGGCAGAGGTCTTCGCCCTCCCTCCGCAATGGACGCTCATCTTCTACACCGACGGGATCGTGGAGGGGCGGACCCGGGACGACCGCTCGGAGCGCCTGGGCGCCAGCGGGCTTATATCCCAGCTGCGGGCGGGCGGGTGGCCGAGCGACAACTTGGGAGAACTGGCGGACCGGCTCATCGCCGTCGCCGAAGAACAAAACGGTGGGGCGCCCGAGGACGACATTGCCCTCTTCCTGGTGGCGGGAGCCGGGTGAACGATGTCAACCGGGTGAGCGATGTCAACCAGGCCGGCACGAGGCCGAACGGGCCCTCCGGCCTGCCCCTCACCCGACGGCTGGTCCTGGGCTTCTCGGTCCTGGCCACGGTGACGGCGCTGGCGCTCGGCACCGCCGCCTGGGCTTACGTGAGACAAGTCAACGCCCGCAACCATCTTGTCGATGTCGTTGACGCCGCCCGTCTCGATGCCCAGTCACTGCTGTCCGACTACGTCGACGAGGAAACCGGTGTCAGGGGTTACGTCCTCAGCCACCAGGAAAGCTTCCTGCAGCCCTACACCGCGGGAGTGACGAGCGCCCGGGACGACCTGCGCCAGCTGGGCGCGCTGGTGGCGCGCGACCGCCAGAGCTCCGGCCTGCTGGTGCCGGTGGAGCGGGCGATGGCTAGGTGGCGGGCGCAGTTCGCCCTGCCCGCCATCGCCGCCACCCGCCGCGGGGAAAGTAGGTACGCCGCCCCGGCCGAACAGGGCCTGGGCAAGGTGGACTTCGACCGCGTCCGGGGTGCGTTTGCCGCCCTGAACGGCGCTCTGCGGTCGAGCGCCACGTCGAGCACTTCCACCCTTGAAGAGAGCGAGGACACCTTCCTGGCCCTGGGCCTGGCTGTGGTCGCGCTCCTCGTCGTGGCCGGATCCAGTGCCATCTGGGCTCTTCGGTCCTGGGTCATCAGACCGCTGGCGGGCCTGCGCGATGACGTGAGGGAGGTGGCCGGCGGCGAACTTGACCACCCCGTCAGGGTGGGTGGCCCCCCGGACCTGGTGGAACTGGCGGGGGACGTCGATTCGATGCGTCAAAGGATCGTCTCGGAGGTCCGCTTGCTGGCGGAGGCGTCCGCCGCTCTCGGGGCCCTCAACGAAGACCTCAGCCGTTCCAACCTCGAACTGGAACAGTTCGCCTACGTCGCATCGCACGACCTCCAGGAGCCCCTACGAAAGGTCGTGAGCTTCTGCGAGCTGCTCAGCCGGCGCTACGCCTCCGAACTGGACGAGCGCGCCCGGGAGTACATCGCCTTCGCCGTCGACGGGGCCACCCGCATGCAGGCGCTCATAAATGACCTGCTGGCTTTCTCCCGGGTCGGACGTAATACTTCGAAGTTCGAAATAGTGCCGCTGGACGACGTTTTCCGCCAAGCCCTGGTCAACCTCGACGCCGTGATCGCTGAAGCCGGGGCCCACGTCAGCTCCGCCCCCCTGCCGAGCGTGCGGGGAGACAGGTCTCTTTTGACTGCTCTGTTCCAGAACCTCATCGGCAACGCCATAAAGTTCAATGAGGGCCCCCGACCGACGGCCGAGATCACGGCCCGCCAAGAGGGCGATATGTGGCAGTTCGCCATTAGTGACAACGGGATCGGGATCGAGCCTCGCTTCGCCGACCGGGTATTCGTGATCTTCCAGCGGCTGCACGGTCGCGATGTCTACGGCGGTACCGGCATCGGCCTGGCGCTCTGCAAGAAGATCATCGACTTTCACGGCGGGGAGATCTGGCTGGACACGAACTACTCTTCCGGGGCCCGCATCTGTTGGGCCCTGCCGACGATAGGAGCTGAATGAACGGCATCGACCGGCGGGCCCCGCTGGAACTTCTGCTGGTCGAGGACGACCCGGGCGACGTGGCCATGACGAGGGAGGCGCTGGGCGAGTCGAAGATGCTCATCAACCTGCGGGTCGTCACCAACGGGGAAGAAGCCATTGCCTATCTGCGTCGTGACGGCCCCTTCGGGGATGCCCGGCGGCCCGACCTCGTACTGCTCGACCTCAACCTCCCGCGCCTCAGCGGCCGAGAAGTTTTGGCGATCGCTAAAGCGGACCCCGATCTCCGCCGGATCCCGGTCGTCATACTCACCACTTCGGAGGCCGAAGAAGACGTCATCCGTAGCTACGACCTGCACGCCAACGCTTATGTCACAAAGCCGGTCGGCTTTGGGTCTTTCGTATCGGTCGTCCGCCAGATCGACGAGTTCTTCCTCACGATCGTGCGCTTGCCCCCGCGCTAGTGCTGACCGTCGAAACCGAGTGGACGGTCTTCGAGGCCTTCGGCCCTAGCGTGCCCAGGGGGGAACCGCTAGGCATGGTACAAAGGGGACCGGTGCAATGACCGAGAAGACGCCCGACATCGTGGACCAGCTGGCCAGGCTGGCAGCCCTCCACCGATCAGGCGCCCTTTCAGATGCGGAGTTCGGCGCTGCGAAGGCGAGGGTGCTCGGAAGCGCCGCCCCTCAGCAACAGCTTGGTGGGTTGCCGGCGCCATCGCCGTCCCAGCTCGATGAGAGGGCCTCCGAGCGTCCTCATAGGTTGCTCGACCGGTCCTTGATCGTCTCTGTCGTCCTGGTCGTCGTGGTCGTGGTCGTAGTTATCCTCGGCGGCTCGGCCACCGGGCACAGACCGACCGCTGGACCACCCTTGTCGGTACCGGCTGGACAGCGGGTGACCGTGGTGGACAAGCCGGTGGGTAAGGTCTTATTTCGGCCCGTGGACTGCACCATTGCGCCGCACCTTGGCGCCAGGCCCAGCGCCACGACCAAGACGCCAAGGGACGGCACGACGACCGACCCGCCGGGCACCACCACCACGACCTCTCTGGCGTCGGCGATTTGCAAAGCGGCGAGACGCGCCAAACCTCGTCGTTACGTGAGCCCGTTGGCGACGTCATTTGGGCGCGCCACATCAAGGCACCCTGGCGCAACGGAATTGAGATCGCCTTACAGCCGATAATCGGGGCCCGGTTCCATAACACGGGGGAACCCGAAGTGCGCTTGCCCCCGCGTTGAGCGCGGTTCACAACCGGGTGATCTCTGCTGCCGGCCCCATGACGACGGCCGGTCGCCGGCCCGGCGCCAGCCAGCGCAGCACGCGGTCGAGCTGTGCCCGGGGGAGCGCCACACAGCCCGAGGTGGGCGCCCCGATATCGGCGTGCAAGAAAATGGCCGACCCGGCATAAGCGATGACGGGGTGGGCATTGTACTCGATCACGGCGAAGCTCGGGTAGACGGACGTTTCCGTCCACAGTGCCTCACTGGATCCGCCGAACGGTGGCGCCTGGCCGCAGGGGACGTGCTGGAACGTGTTGTACTGCGGGGACGTCGGGTCTTCGTCCCACCAGTCCCCACAGACCAGCCGGTGATAGGGGTAGGCCGTCCCCGGGTTGAGGGCATTGCCGTACATCTCAGGACCTATGCCATAGATGCCGGTGGGCGTCGTCCCGTCGCCCTCACGGTGGTGGTCGGAGAAACCATTGCGACCGATGAAGGCCGTCCAGGGCCCGCCGGCAGGCTGCCAGCAGCCGGCTTCCCGCTGCCATATCTCAACGGTGGCGATTACGCTGGAGGACTGGGCGGCCTCGACGGTGAGGAGTTGGCGCGCCGCGCCGGTCGACGACAGCCGTTCGGCCAGGTTGTCGGGGCAGTGCACCCCATCCGTGGACGCCGCCGCGCCCGTCGCCGCCAGGGGCGGGACGGGGGCCACAGCCCGGGCTTCAGCCGTGGTCGAGCCCAGGCCGGCGATCATGGCCAGCGGGCCGGCGACAGCTGAGCCGAGCCGCGCCACGGCCGTGGCCCTAGCCTTCAGGGTCATGGGCCACGCGCCTCCAGCCGGGACCACCAAGCCGCATCGTCGACCGAGACGCTACCCGGCCCGGACTGGTGGCCCGGTGGTCGTGCTCGGGCTTGTGCTGGCGACCGGGGCCGGTGCCGCGGCCCAGGCGGCCCCCGGCGCCGCTCCGTTCGCCTTCAGCGTGAGCCCGGTGACGGCCGGCAGCGTCCCCTACACGTGGCGGCCGGGTTGCCCGGTAGGGCCGTCGCAGCTGCGCATGTTGCACCTGAGCTACTGGGGCTTTGACGCCAAAGCGCACACGGGCAGGATGGTCGTCAACGAAGTTGTTGTCAGCGACGTCGTGAAAGTGTTCCGCCTCCTCTATGGCGAGCGGTTCCCCATTTGGGAAATGGTGCCCGAAGACGCCTATCGAGGCAATGACAACCGGGCGGCGGCGGCCGACGACACCTCCGGTTTCAACTGCCGCTACGCCGTCGCCTCCGGGCCGCCCCAGTGGTCCGTCCACGCCTATGGAGAGGCCATCGACGTTAACGATGTGCAGAACCCGTACGTTTTCGGCACTGACGTCATCCCCCCGGCCGGCACCGCTTACCTCGACCGCGAAGACGTCCGGCCCGGGATGGCCGTCAGCGGGGGCGAACTGGTGCGGGCCTTTGCCTCGGTGGGCTGGTACTGGGGCGGCCGGTGGACAGCCTCGCCCGATTACCAGCACTTCTCCCTCACCGGCGGGTAGCGCCGGGGCGAGCGGTGGGCGCTCTCACCGGCGGCTAAGCGCTGAGCGACGGCAGCCAGTCTGGCCGGTGGGCCTCGTAAGCGCCGATGGCGTCCACATGGCGCAGGGTGAGCCCGATGTCGTCCAGGCCCTCGAGAAGGCGGTGCTGGGTGAAGGCGTCAAGGGGGAAGCCCGCCTGGATGCCGGCCGCCGGGGCTTCTATCCGGAGGCGTTCGAGGTCGACGGTTATTTCGAGCGACGGGTCGGCCGCCACGGCATCGAGCAGGGCCCGTCCCACCTCGGGGCTGACCTGTACCGGCACCAGGCCGGATTTGGTGGAGTTGTTGCGGAATATGTCGCCGAAGCGGGGCGAAATAACAGCCTGGAAGCCGTAGTCCATGAGCGCCCAGACGGCGTGCTCGCGCGACGAACCGGTCCCGAAATTGGGCCCCGCCACCAGGATCGTCGCTCCAGCGTGCTCGGGACGGTTGAGGACGAAGTCCCGTTTGTCACGCCACTCGCCGAACAGCCCTTGGCCGAAGCCCGTGCGCTCCACGCGTTTCAACCAGGAGGCGGGGATTATCTGGTCGGTGTCTACGTCGCTGCGGTCTAGGGGGACGGCGCGACCGCTGATGATGCGTACCGGTTTCATGGCAGGTCCTCCGGTGAAGCGAGGTGGCCCGTGACGGCGGTGGCCGCGGCCACGGCGGGCGAGACGAGGTGGGTGCGCCCACCCCGGCCCTGACGGCCCTCAAAATTGCGATTGGAAGTGGACGCGCAGCGTTCGCCGGGAGAGAGCTTGTCCGGGTTCATGGCCAGGCACATGGAACAACCGGGGTTGCGCCACTCAAAACCGGCCTGCACGAACACGTTGTCAAGACCCTCCTGCTCGGCTTGGGCTTTGACCCGGCCGGAGCCGGGGACGGCCAAGGCCCGCAAGCCTGGCGCCACTTTTCTGCCCTCGAGCACGGCGGCGGCGGCGCGCAGGTCTTCGATGCGCGAGTTGGTGCAGGACCCGATGAAAACGGTGTCGATCTTCACCTGCCTCATCGGCGTACCGGCGGCGAGGCCCATATAGGCCAGTGCCCGTTGCGCCGCTTCCCGGGCGGCCGGCTCGCTGAAGCTGTCGGGGCCGGGCACATCGGCGTCAAGGCGTACCACCTGTCCGGGGTTCGTCCCCCAGGTGACGTGGGGGACAAGCGAGGCGGCCTCTATGGTCACCTCCTTGTCCCACCGGGCGCCCTCGTCAGTGACCAGGGAACGCCAATCGTCCAAAGCGCGCTCCCATCCCGGCCCCCGGGGGGAATGCCGGCGCCCTTCCAGATAGGCGAAAGTGACGTCGTCGGGGGCTACCATCCCTGCCCTGGCCCCGGCTTCGATCGACATGTTGCACACCGTCATCCGGCCTTCCATCGACAGGGCGCGCACGGCCGCTCCCCGGTACTCGATGACGTGGCCGATCCCGCCCCCGGTCCCGATGCGCCCGATGATGGCGAGCACCATGTCCTTTGCCGTAACTGCGGATGGGAGCTCGCCCTCGACGTTGACGGCCATTGTCCTGGGCCGCGCCTGGGGCAGGGTCTGGGTGGCCAGGACGTGCTCGACCTCGCTGGTACCGATCCCGAAGGCCAGGGCGCCGAAGGCGCCGTGGGTCGAAGTGTGGCTGTCGCCACAGACAACCGTCATGCCCGGCTGGGTCAGCCCCATCTCGGGCCCGATGATGTGGACGATCCCCTGGTCGACGTCGCCCATGGCGAAGAGCCGGATGCCGAACTCGGCGCAGTTGGCGGCCAGGACCTCCATCTGGCGGGCCGAAACCGGGTCGCTGAGGGGCACGTCCAGCGCCGTGGTGGGGACGTTGTGGTCCATGGTGGCCACAGTCAGGTCCGCGCGGCGCACCTGCCTGCCCGCCAACCGCAGGCCGTCGAAGGCCTGGGGCGAGGTCACCTCGTGCACGAGGTGAAGGTCGATGTAGAGCAGGTCCGGCTCCCCCTCGGCGGAACGGACGACGTGACGCTGCCACACCTTCTCGGCCAAAGTCGCCGGCAGCCCCGTGCTCATTCGCCTTCTCTTTCCCGGTCCCGCATTATGAGTCCCACATTATGAGATGCGAGCTCGGGGTGTCGGCGGCGCTGCGCTAGGCGACGAGCCCGGCGCAAGCGGCGCTGAGGGCCGGGAGAAAGGCCCCCGGGCTGGACACGACTGCGTCATGGCCGGCGTCGACCAGGTAACGCCTCGCTCCGCGAATAAGGGCTGCCATTGCCTCCTGGCGCCACGGAGCGACGATCCTGTCCCGCTGGGTCACCAGCACCGCCGCCGGTATGTCCAGGTCGGGAAGCCAGGCACTGCTGTCATAGGCGTTGAGGGCCACTCCCGCCTCGATGAAGGCGGCCAAGTCGGCGCTCGACCTCTCGTGCAGGGCCCAGTCAGGATGGGCCAGTCTGGCCGTTGCCCCCGCGCCTTCGCCCCCGGGCCGCTCGGCCTGCCCCTGCTCGCTGCGGCCTTCCCGGCCCCGAGCCGCCCGGCGGACGGTG